>JBIKJD010000082.1:0-4984 GCA_044361205.1 Rhodoluna sp. | reverse complement strand
CGCTGAAGAAGATCGAGTGAGTGAATTCCTAACTCGTCAGGGAGTTCGGCACCTTCGCTTCAATTTCGAGGACTCATTCGAGGGGCTAGCTCGAATCAAGGCCCTGGAACCTGACTATTTGTTCATCAACTATCCGTGGCAACGGAATTACCAGCCGGGCTATCGCGTTGAGTTGTTGAGTGAATTCACCAAGGTTGCCTACGTACCTTATTACTCTCTTGCCCTGGTGAACGAACCTGGTGAAGAAGGGGTCACGCCGTACCTTTATACACAGCGTTCCAACCAACTGGCTTCGTTGGTATTCACCCAAGATCCAAACACATTGGACGCCTACGCAAAGACATCCAGGGGAAACAGTTATGTTCACCTGACCGGGACCCCAAAGATTGACCGTTTAGTTCGTCAAGTAGCGGCCGGTGGCGGCGGGTGGCCGATAGAAAGTGGAAATAGCAAGCGACTACTTTGGGCACCACATCACAGCTTTTTTGAAGCCTGGTTTAACTTTGGACTGTTCCCAGAGATCCGCACTCAAATGTTGAACTACGCGCGAGCGCATTCTGATTTGGACATACTGCTCAGACCTCACCCGATCATGTTCAGCACTTTGGTGGAACGCGAAGTGCTAACCCAAAGCCAACTCGATGATTGGCTGAGCGCCTGGAATAAACTTTCGAACACTGGAATCGACATGGATGGAAGTATCGCGGACCTTTTCGCGTCGTCAGATTATTTCGTAACTGATGGGATCTCGTTCCTGGGTGAGTATCCTCTTGCAACCGGGCAGCCCGGAATCTTTATGGAGAAAGAAAACCACTGGCCACTTTCGCCGCTCGGGAAACTGGCTGCGGACGCAAACATTCGTGTGAACGGTTTTGATCACTTTGAAGCCGCTCTCGAAAAAATAGTGACCGCTGGCTTTCCCGACTATTCAAAAAGTATTTCAGATCTGCGCCGGGCAGCCCAACCGTTCCCTGGTGAAGCCGCAGCCAAGATTATTGAGGTCATCCTGGACGACTTTTGGCGCCAAACCCCCTTGGTCGATAAATCGCTCATCAAGGAAGTCGCTTGGGAGAATAGGCCCGGCACAGAAGCACCCTGGGACTGAGCTTCGGAATAAGCGCCTGCTCTAAACGCTTATCTCTTATGGCGGAACTTCCTGCCCTGCGTGTTATTAGAGGCTCAAATGCAAAACAATTGGATGAATGCCGACGTAGGCACAATGCTCAAAACGCTCGGGGAAAACATTCGCAACTTTGGAGGTTTTAGCCCAGAGGAAGTAAAGCTGTCGGGCCTTGTTTCGGAAGAAGCGCTCAGTTACGCGATTCTCGACGCTTTGAAGGATGGCGAGAAAACCGGACACGAGATTGCCCTTTATATTCAAGGCCTACACCCAGCCAAAAAACTATCTGCCGGCAGCATCTACCCATTGCTCGAGAGCCTTCAGGACAAGGTTCACATCAAGGTCAACGTCAAAAAGGATCGTAAGGTCTATTCGTTAACATCCGAGGGCAAGGCCGAGTTGAAATCGCGACCAGAAGAACCACTCGCCGAAGCGGAGTCAACTCAAAACTCTTGGACACCTAAGTGGGTTGATCTTCGCGGTGCGGTTGCCGTGTCTTCCGCTAGATTGGCCAAGGTCTCCTTGGAAGTAAGCCAGTACGGAACCAAGGAGCAACAAGACGCTGCCGCTGCGGCGATTGATGACGCAAGAAAACGCATCCACGAAATACTTTCCGAAAAGTAAAAAAGTTGAAAAATCGATACCGTCGTATCCTTCGCTTTGCCGCGATTGCTCTAGTCCAAACCTGGTGGTTCGAACTAGTTCTTCCGAAGCTCGGCCTTAGAGGTTATGTCGTAGCAACTCGACTCGGGCGTTACCAGCGACTTGCTAGAAAATTTGGTGCGCTAGCTCTAGACCTGGGAGGGTTGATTATCAAGGCGGGGCAGTTCGCATCCTCGCGACTAGATGTTCTGCCCAAGGCCATAACTCAAGAACTTGAATCTCTGCAAGATGAAGTAGCTCCCGTTGCCTTCTCAGAGATTCAGCCTCAAATCGAGCGCGAGTTAGGGATGCCCCAGTCTCTGGCCTTTGCCCATTTCGACGAACAGCCGATTGCCTCAGCTTCTTTAGGGCAGGTCTACCGCGCCAAACTCTCAGAATCACTTGCTACTGATTTTGGGCAGGCTGAAGTTGTTGTGAAGACACTTCGACCTGGGATTGAAGCGATTGTAGAGGTTGACCTAAAAGCCCTTCGCAAGGTTGGTCAGTGGTTGTCGAAGATTCGTCTGGTTTCGCGTCGCACCGATGCGCCTGCTCTCGTTGAGGAGTTCGCCGCCGTCAGTTTGCAAGAAATTGATTACTTCCAAGAAGCCTCTAACTTGGAACGTTTCACGGCCAATCATTCGGACGACCCACGCGTTGGTGCACCAGTGGTTATCTGGGAGCGCTCATCCAAAAGGGTGCTAACCCTCTCTGACGTTTCGGCAATCAAAATCACAGATACGGATTCCTTAATCGAAAATGGAATCAATCCCAACGCCGTCGCCGCCGAACTAGCCAGAATTACCTTTGAACAAATCTTTACCTTCGGTTACTTCCATGCCGACCCACACCCAGGAAACATGTTCGTTTCAAAAAGTGAGCCTGGTTCAGAAATTGATTTCAAAATCACGTTCATCGATTTTGGAATGATGGGTGAAATCACCGACGACCTGCGGGACGGATTGCAACGCTTCCTGATCGCACTGGTGTCACGAGATGCCAGGGCGTGCGTTCTAGGTATGCAAAGACTCGGTGTCCTTCTTCCGAATGCTGACACAGTTGAACTTGAGCGTGCAATCGTTGCTCTGTTCGACCGGTTTGGCGGAGTCGGCGTAGCCGAACTAACTCAAACCGACCCGGAAGAGTTTCGCGAGTTGGCAATTCAGTTCAGCGATCTTTTGAGAACCCTACCTTTTCAACTGCCCGAGGACTTCCTGCTCCTATTCCGAGCTGTTTCGTTGCTTTCCGGTGTGACCAGCGCGCTGAATCGAGATTTCAACATGTGGGATGCTGTTGATCCATTTGCTAGAACACTTCTCAATGGTGGCGGTAATTCCACTTTTAGAGCGGTCGGTCGAGAGGTTCTCTCATTCGCGTCCACTCTCGCGGCACTACCATCCAGAATCGACTCAGTTCTGACCAGGATGGACCAGGGTTTACTTTCGGTTCGAATGCCCGAGGTGGAAAAAGGTCTCCGACGCATTGATGGCAGCACCCGGCGAGTGACCGCAGCCATTGTCTTCACCGTTCTGTTCGCAGCTGGGGTTGCCTTGAGAATTGCCGGGGACGACCTAAGTCTTGTTCTCTTTATTGCCAGCGCCCCGATCGCGCTTTACGCCATCGGGCTTTTTCGGATTCCCTAGCGAACCAGTGCAGCTTCGAGTGAAGCCAAGATGCCGTCCACGTCTTCCTGAGTCGTATCCCAGGCGCACATCCAGCGAACCTGGCCGGTGGCTTGGTTCCAGACATAGAAGCGATAGTCGGCCATGACCTTGTTGGCAACATCTTCTGGGAGTTCTGGGAACACGGCGTTTGCCTCGGCCTTGTTGCGCACGATAACTTCAGGGTGTTTGGCGGCAAGCTCTAGAACGCCGTCGTAGAGCTTCGAAGCCATCGCGTTTGCGTTCCTGGCGTTTTCTAGTGCAACAGCAGCGCCGTTTTCGAACAAGGCAATCAGTTGTGCTGAGAAGAATCGCATCTTTGATGCAAGTTGCATGGAGGTCTTGCGAAGGAACGGCATTGCATCCGCGAGCGCCCGACCCTGCTCGGTTGCGGAATTGGTAACGATGACAGCTTCGGCAGCCAGTGCACCAATTTTGGTGCCACCGAGAGAAACAAGGTCAACGCCAAGGTCGGTGGTGAACTGCTTGAAAGTCATGCCGAGTGCTGCGGCGGCGTTCGAAAGTCTCGCGCCATCGAGGTGAAGTAAGAGCCCGTGCTTGTGAGCAAGGTCAGCTAGTGCCTTGATTTCGGCTGGCTGATAGAGAGTTCCCATTTCGGTGGTCTGGGTGATGCTGATTACCCCTGGCTGAGCGCGGTGAACCGAACCAATGTCAAAGATCTGACTTTCGGCTAGTTCCGGGGTCAGTTTGCCATCTGGTGTTGGCACATTCCAGAGCTTGAGCCCGGCCATCTTTTCAGGAGCGCCACCCTCATCCATGTTGATGTGGGCGGTTTCGGCACAAATGACCGCTTCCCAGCGTTTGGTTGCGGCCTGAAGTGCCACGATGTTTGCTCCTGTGCCATTGAAGACAGGGAACCCGACCGCGTTTGGACCAAATAGCTCTTTTACAAGCGCGTCGAAACGGGCGGTGACCGAGTCTTCGCCATAGGCAACTTCGTGACCCTGGTTGACGCTGGCGATTGCCTCCAGCACGGTTGGGTGAACGCCGGCGTAGTTGTCGCTTGCGAAGCCTCTGCGGTTCTTGGTCATTACTGGTTTCCATCCTCTGGGATTGTTGCTTGCCGACCTTCAAACGGGGTCGAAAGAATTACGCTGGTGCGGGTTGAAACGTTTGCGATAGCTCGTATTCTGGCGAGTAGTGCTTCTAGTTCGCCAGGTTCGGTTACGGCAACCTTGACGATGTAAGACTCGGTTCCTGCCACCGACCAACAGCTTTCAATCTCGGCAATTGGTGTGATTAGTTCCGGGACGTCATCCGGTCTGGCCGGATCAATTGGGGTTAGCGAGACGAGCGCGTGGAGAGTGAGACCTGCCTCGCGCTGGTTCACCATTGCCCGATAGCCGGTGATTACGCCCTTGGACTCCAACTTCTTGATTCGCTGGTGCAGGGTTGAGCTAGGCACATCTAGAACCTCGGAAAGGTCGCCGATCGACGCACTCGAATCGACAGCCAGGTGGCTTACGATTTTGCGATCAAGTGCGTCCATGAGAGAAAGTATGCCAGCCGCTTATGCCGTGATGCCCTTGGTTGATGCAAT
>JBIKJD010000012.1:0-18073 GCA_044361205.1 Rhodoluna sp. | reverse complement strand
GTTATTTCCATTGACGAGGGCAGTAACAGAGTCTGCAATCATTTTGATTTTGACTAGGCTACTCAACCAAAAAACAGTTCCAACTAGGGCTGCGATGAAGTTGAGTAAATCAAGGGACTTGATCTTAGAGGCCACGGTTGGTACAAAGTTAGCTGCCGCTACCAAGACCAACAACAGTGGAATCCAAAACCAATAAAGTGCAAAGTCAAGGGCCGCTGTGGTTCCAAACCAGAAGTTCTCATTGTCCATAACGCCTGAGTGTTCCACCAAATGCAGGGTTGTGGCCAGGCTGCCCGCTGCAAAAAGAATTGGAGCGTAAAGTTTTTTGGAAATGTTGTTCATGGAGATCCCCCTTGATAATCGGCCTAATTGGCTTCCACTAGTTTAGGGGGCGCTAGTCGAGAAGAAGCGCTGGTTCTTCAATGACCGATGCCACATCTTGGACGAAGCGCGATGCGACGTCACCGTCCACGACGCGGTGGTCGAAGGTTGCTCCAATTGTGGTTACCTGGCGAACCTGAATCTCGTTGTTCACAACCCAAGGCTTCGGGCGGATTGAGCCGAGAGCCACGATGGCAACCTCACCAGGGTTCAAGATTGGGGTTCCCGTGTCAACTCCGAAGACACCGATGTTGGTGATGGTGATGGTTCCATCTTTCATATCGGCAGGGGTGGTCTTGCCTTCACGAGCGGTGGCGGCGAGCTGCTCGATTGCCTGAGCAAGCTCGAGCATCGACATCTGGTCGGCGTCCTTGATGTTAGGAACGATCAGGCCTCTTGGAGTTGCCGCGGCGATACCGAAGTTCACAAAGTTGTGAACGATGATTTCCTCTTCGGTGAAGGTTGAGTTCACCATTGGGTTGCGGCGAACCGCCCACATCATGGCCTTCGCCATGATCAAGAGAGGAGTGACCTTGGTGCCAGCGAAATCGGTGGATGCTTTCAGGCGCTTCACGTATTCCATGGTGCGGGTGGCATCGACATCTACGAAGATGCTTACGTGAGGGGCGGAGAACGCCGAGGAAACCATGGCGTTGGCGATTGCCTTGCGAACACCCTTGACCGGGATACGTTCTTCACGAGCGGTTGGTGCTGCCGGGGTGGTTAGGTTGCGGAATACGCTGGCCTGCTGGGCTGAACCTAGGACGTCTTCACGAGTGATGTCGCCGTTGAGGCCGGTTGGGGTTACCTTGCTTAGGTCTACGCCGAGGTCGGCGGCAAGCTTTCTAATTGGCGGCTTAGCCAAAACCTGTGAATCTGGGTGAGTTGGAACAGCAAGCTGTCCTGCTGGAGCTGGAGGACCTGGGATTGAAAGTGAGGCGGTGTTGGTGGAAACCGCTCCAGTGCGCTTCCTTCTGACTGGGCCGTTCGGGTCGGCAACTCCGTAGCCAACAAGGTTCGGAGTGCGTTCGTCGGCAGCGACAGATGATTCGGCAACGTCGGCAACCGCCTGGTGAACGGCTGCAACCGATTCTGCTTCCGCAACGGTCGCACCAACGGCGTCATCGGCAACGGTTGCAGAAATAATTGGCTGGCCAACCTCCGCGGTGTCGCCTTCAGCGAAAAGAAGTTCGGAAATAACTCCGGCAAATGGGCACGGAAGTTCAACCAGTGACTTGGCAGTTTCGATTTCTACGATGATCTGGTTGACCGAAACGGTGTCGCCCGCCTTGACCTTCCACGAAACGATTTCGGCTTCGGTTAGACCTTCGCCAACGTCCGGCAGGTTGAAATACGCGATCTTGCTCATTAGTAGGCTCTCGATCTGTCAACGGCTTCCAAGATGCGGTCGGCATCCGGTAGGTAAATCTCTTCCAACTTGGCGGCAGGGTAAGGAATGTCGAATCCGCCAACTCGAAGCACTGGCGCTTGAAGGCTATAGAAACATTCTTCGGTGATTTTCGCAGACAGTTCGCTGGCGATTGAGAACGAATTTGGTGCTTCGGAAACGGTAATCAATCGGCCAGTCTTTTTAACCGATTCAATTATGGTTGGGTAATCGATTGGGGAAAGCGAACGAAGGTCGATGACCTCGATGCTCACGCCTTCGGCGGCGGCAACTTCGGCGGCCTGAAGTGAAGTGTGAACCATTGGGCCATAGGTTGCGATGGTTACGTCGGTGCCTTCGCGAACAACGCGAGCGGAATAGAGATCCATCGGCGCTTCGTCTAGGTTGACCTGGCTCTTCTGCCAGTAGCGACGTTTGGGTTCAAAGAACATAACTGGATCGTTAGAGCGAATCGACTGCTGAATCATCCAGTAGGCGTCGTTGGCGTTGCTCGGAGTGACCACACGAAGGCCGGGGGTGTGAGCGAAATACGCTTCTGGGCTTTCGCTGTGGTGCTCAACTGCACCAATGCCGCCACCGAAAGGAACACGAATCACAACCGGCATTTTGTGGTGGCCTTCGGAGCGATTCTGCATTTTCGCCAGCTGGGTGGTGATTTGGTCGAACGCAGGAAAGATGAAGCCGTCGAACTGTATTTCGGCAACCGGGCGATAGCCGCGCATGGCTAAGCCAATCGCGGTGCCAACGATTCCAGACTCGGCAATCGGGGAGTTGAAGATTCGGTTCTCGCCGAATTCAGCAAGAAGACCTTCGGTCACTCGGAATACCCCACCTAGTTGAGCAACGTCTTCGCCGAAAACCAGAACTTTCGAGTCGTCGGCCATGGCCTTGCTAAGGCCCGCGTTTATCGCCTTTGCGATTGCCATTTCTGTGAAGTTCGCCATTAGTTTTCACCCTCAAACGAAGCTTCGTAACGCTTTAGCCAGTCGAGTTGTTCGTCGATGACCGGGTGCTGTTCCGAGTAAACGTACTTGAACATGTTTTCAATCGGTGGCTGCTTCAAGGCGAAGGTTGCCTCGCGAATTTCGGCGGCAAGTTTCTCACCGGCTTCTTCAACATCTGTAAAGAAGTCATCTCCGATTCCCTGACGCCTAAGGAAAATCTCAAAACGCTTTAGTGGATCTCTGGCTACCCAATAGGCGACCTCTTCATCAGAGCGGTATTTCGTTGGGTCATCTGAGGTTGTGTGGGCGCCGACTCTATAGGTAAGGGCTTCGATCATGAATGGGCCGGCTCCGGAGCGGGCGTCGTCCATATGTTTTGCAGTAACCGCGTAGCTGGCTAGGACGTCGTTTCCGTCGATGCGGATTCCAGGAACCCCGAAACCTTCACCGCGCCTATAAAGAGGAACGCGAGCTTGGCTGGCAGCTGGCGACGAGATGGCCCACTGGTTGTTCTGGCAGAAGAAAACGATCGGGCTTTGGGTGTTAGCCGCAAATAGGAAGGATTCAGAGATGTCACCCTCGGCAGTTGCGCCGTCGCCGAAGTATGAAATCACAGCAAGGTCTTCCTCCTTGTTGCCGCTAGCAACCTTGCCGTCGAACTTCACGCCCATGGCATAGCCGGTTGCGTGAAGAACCTGGCTGCCAAGAACAATGCCGTAAAGGTGGAAGCGAGTTTCGTCTGGGTTCCAGCCACCGTGGTTGACGCCACGAAGCATCTTCAAGATAGACATCAGTTCGATGTTGTGGGTGATGGCTACGCCGTGTTCACGGTAGCTCGGGAAAATGTGATCGCTGTGGCCTACGCCGTAGCCCGAACCAATCTGGGCGGCTTCCTGACCGATGGCCGGAATCCATAGGCCGAGCTGGCCCTGACGTTGAAGGGCGGTTGCTTCGTTGTCGAACCGGCGGCAGCGGGCCATGTCTCGGTAGAACTTCAGAAAGTCTTCTTCGGTTAGCCGCTCGATGTATTCGCCGTATTCGGAATACTGTTTCGGCACGGAGAAGTCGCCCTCCGGGGAGAGCAACTGCACCATCGGCACGCTGTCATTTTCATTCATCTTCTCCAATTTAGTTTGGTTCGCTGGCACAATCTACTTATGAAGCGTTTTCTAGTTGGCACCGCAATCAATTCATTGGGCCTATATTTGGTCACCATACTCATTCCGGCAATCAAAATTGCGCCTTGGGGTGGCGATTCCGCTTGGAATTTGCTGGCCTCTTACCTGTTCGTGGGCATGATTTTTGGATTGGTAACCGCCATTGTGGCTCCTGTGGTTAAGGTGCTGGCGTTTCCTCTATACATCCTCACTTTCGGCTTGATCTCTGTAGTGATAAATGGGGCCATGTTGCTTCTAGTTGCCTGGCTCAGTTCAAACTTTGAGGCTGGAATCTTCAGTATTGATGGAGCGACCCTTTCCAACGTAGAGAGTGCGGCGTTTGGTTGGGCAATCCTTGGCAGCGTGGTTATCAGCGTAAGCACCTTCGTTGCACGGGCTGCTTTCAAGGCTTTGAGAATTCTTTAGTCGCTGAATACTCTCGGGTTTCAAGCGGGGTCGCTCCTGCAAGTTGTTCCAGTATTAGGTTCTTAACTCTCGATAGACCGGTGTCGGTTGATTCATCCGCCATTTTGGCGGTTTGAACATAGTTTCCAATATCGTGTGCTGCACTGATGTTTTCACCAGGGGCTAGGTTCAGGTGTCGGGTGGCAGTTGACCAGTTTTCGGTGATTGGGTTCGTGCTTCCGGAGAACGCTGGAACGACGTCGTTGCTATGTTCTAGCGAAACAACTGGAAGGTCGCTGCTGAAACTAGCGTTTGCGACTGGTGAGCCGATTGTTACGACACCTGAAACATTGCTTACGCTCTCTGAAAGTTCCGAAGCAACCATTCCACCCTGTGAGTAGCCAACCAAAATCAAGTTATCTGTTGGCTCAAGCCCATACTGTTCGATGGCAGCTCGGGCGGCACGAACCGAATTGGAGTTTTCGTGATTACCGATCAGTTCTAGGTTGCTCTGTAGGTCGAAGGCGCTTCCGCTACCGACTGGTTTCCAGTTAGCGGTTCCTGGGAGATAGACGATCAGGGCTCTCCCCTTATCCGTTTGATAACCCTCGATTCGAATGTTTCCTGATTTATCACTGAGTCTGGAGGTCAGTTGCTGGAGGTTAGTTGGGGTGGGTTGAAGTTTCGCTTGCTTTTCGTCTATCGAAATACTTTGATTAGGCAGCGGAGCAGTGAGAATGGGCAGTTGCTCTGAAGGGATCTGTGCCATGCCGGTACGTATGGCATGTGCGGTTACCGGTGTATTCGTAACTGAACCGAGAATGCTGGCCGCTGCCGCTGCAGCCCAAGCTTCCTTCGGAATCAACTTTGCCGCCCAGGGGTTTTCGGCAAGAAATTCGGCCATCCCGTTCAACTGATGAGAGATCCTGGCGTCTGTCGTGAAATAACTCTCGCTTGCCACAAAACATCCGTGTCTCTGAAGTCCCAGCCGAACTAGTGTTTCGGGAAGTTCCACGTCGAACTGGAGATGTTGAATCAGGCCATTTAGTTGTGCCATGGGCTGTAATTCGTCAAGCAGTCGCTGTTGAATGACGCCGAGTGTGCCCGAGATTCTTTCAATTTCAGCTCGACTTGCCACGATACTCGGGTCGCCGCCATAACTAACCAAGCCAGTCAAAGTCGTAAATCCGGAAGACTATAAAGATTTTGTTGCAACGTTCTAAGCCGATACTGAAGAACTTCAAGTTGCTGCTCCAATGCTCTTGAAGCTGACGAATTCCAAACCTCAGGGTTCGGTTTCGCCGATTCGAGTTGGGCAACCAGTTGCCCCAGAAGGATATCTAGGTCATGCATAAAGAAACCTTGCCAGTGAAGCCTTTAGCGAAATGCACAGTTAGCCAATCTGTGGATAACAGGTAGGGCAAAATAGGAGTGTGAGCAATCTTTCGGACCAGCCTTTATCCCCACTCGACGGGCGTTATCGCGCCGCAGTTTCCGACTTGGGGGAATACCTCTCTGAAGCAGGTTTGAATCGTGCCCGCATCCAAGTTGAGATTGAGTGGTTAATCCAGCTGGCTAACCGTGGCGTTCTAGGCACAGCCCTGCCGGTTTTGGAGAACGAAGCAGTCGAGTTACGCAAGATTGTGACTGACTTCTCTGATGCTGATGTTGCCGAATTGGCAGCCACCGAAGCCACCACCAAGCACGACGTCAAGGCGGTTGAATACTTCATCCGCAGCCGACTTGAGAAACTTGGTCGCAAAGACCTCCTGGAACTAACCCACTTTGGTTGCACGAGCGAAGACATCAACAATCTCAGCTATGCGATTACCGTGCGTGATGCCGTGAAGCTGGTTTGGCTACCCAAGGCTAAGGGTCTTCTGGAAAAACTTCAGGAGCTAGCCGAAAAATACCAGGACGCTGCAATGCTTGCTCGCACCCACGGTCAGCCGGCAACGCCGACCACGATGGGTAAGGAACTGGCGGTCTTTGTTCACCGACTTAAGCGTCAAGTTTCGCGAATTGAAAAAGCCGAGTACCTTGGAAAGTTCTCTGGAGCCACCGGAACATTCTCTGCTCACGTCGTTGCAGCTCCCGATGTCGATTGGATCAAGCAATCCCAGGATTTCGTAACGGGGTTGGGGCTGACCTGGAACCCGCTTACCACACAGATTGAAAGCCACGACTGGCAGGCGGAGTTGTATTCGTCGATTGCGTTGTTCAACCGAATTCTGCACAACCTCTGCACCGACATCTGGAGTTACATCTCGGTCGGCTACTTCAAGCAGATTCCCCAGGCTGGCGCGACCGGCTCTTCAACCATGCCTCACAAAATCAACCCGATTCGCTTTGAAAATGCCGAATCTAACTTGGAGCTATCAAACGCGATTCTCGATTCAATCGCGGCGACTTTGGTGACTAGCCGGCTGCAGCGTGACCTAACCGACTCGTCTACTCAACGCAACATCGGACTAGGTTTCGGCCACAGCCTTCTTGCCATGGACAACGTGACTCGCGGACTTGGAGAGATCGACCTAAACGTTGGCGCACTGGAAGCCGACCTAAACGACAACTGGGAAGTTTTGGGCGAAGCCATTCAAACTGTAATTCGCGCTGAAGTCGCCGCAGGGCGCTCCAAGATTGATGACCCTTACGCTTTACTGAAGGAGCTAACTCGCGGTAAGCGAATCGGCCACGAAGACCTGATTAAGTTCATCGGCGGACTCGACATTTCAAAAGAAGCCAAAGATCGCCTGATCGCACTTCGTCCTAGCGGTTACACGGGATTGGCGGCAGAGTTAGCCGGGCGCTTCCTAAAGTAGGGCGCCAAAAAGTAGTTAGTGTTTTGGCTCTTTGTCGTATAGGCGAGGAGTCTTACCGTCGAACTCGTCTTCTTTCACAGTGAGCGCCATCGTGGCGATAGCAACTAGGACCACGATGAAGGTGAGGCCCGCCCAAATGAATGCCTGGTCTGGTTTTCTGGTACCGAAATAAACCAGCACACCAACCACTACGGCTGGGATTGCCGAAAGAGTAAGGTAAACGCGGACGCCGATTGGCTTCTTCTCGATTTGGGTCATACCCCTAGCCTACCTTTTCGGGGTTGCTGCCGAGATGCCGAGGTGAACTGCAAGAATCGCGTGGTAAGCGCCGAAGAATCCGACCAGTGGAACCGCGCCCACGTCTACTCCGATTGAGAGCCCGAGCATTACTGCACTCGCAACTGCGGTAATTACCGCTTCTTTACCTTCAAGGGTTTTTCTGCCGACTCGCTTTGCAACCAAAACTTCGGACACAACGAAGCCGAGCATGAGTAGGCCGATCAGGATTCTTGACGAAATCAGTTTGTCTACTTCGACGTATTGGGCAATCAGGGCCAAGAGCCCAATCAACGTTGATGCGAATACTGGCCAGCTGAGAGCTGGGGAGCTTAGTTTGCGTCGTCGATCTAGGTATACGGTGACTAAATTTGCTGCCAAATACAGCAATCCAAATAGTGTCAGAGAGGTTAGGCCCAATTCACCATTATGAATCTGGTTGAAGGTGATCACAATTGCCACGATTGCGTGGGCCGCGGCGCGACCGCCAATTAACCAGTTCATTAGTTCTGTGGCATGTTCATGAAGCGCGAGTATTGGCCCTGGAACAGCACCTTGATTACGCCGGTTGGTCCGTTACGCTGCTTAGCGAGAATGATGTCGCCTTCACCAAGACGTGGGCTGTCTTTCTGGCCCATGTCTTCGCGGTGAAGCAGGATTACTACGTCGGCGTCTTGTTCGAGCGAGCCCGATTCGCGCAGATGAGAGATTTCCGGAGTTTTATCTTGTTTCTGCTCCGAGTTTCGGTTGAGCTGGGCGATTGCGATTACCGGGATGTCTAGTTCCTTTGCCAAAAGCTTGATGGCACGGGAGAACTCGGAAACTTCTTGCTGGCGCGATTCAACCTTCTTACCAGAGGAAAGTAGCTGTAGATAATCGATCACGATTAGTTGCAGGCCGAGGGAATCGGCTAGTCGACGGCTCTTGGCGCGAATTTCAACCATGGTCAGGTTTGGGCTGTCGTCGATGAAAAGTGGGCTGTCGTTGATGCGGCCTCGCACAGAAGCCATCTTCTTCCACTCTTCCGAGTTCAAACCGCCACCGCGCATCTTGGAGAGGCTGATTTCACTTTCTGCGGAAAGCATTCTCATCGCGATTTCTGCCTTGCTCATTTCAAGCGAGAAGAAGAGAACTGGCTTCTTGTGCTTGATTGCTCCATTTCGCGCGATGTCTAGGGCGAAGGTTGACTTACCAACCGCCGGGCGAGCTGCCACGATGATCATCTGACCTCCGTGAAGTCCGTGGGTCTTGGCGTCAAGTTCGTGGAATCCGGTTGGCACACCAACCACTTCGCCGTCGCTGGCTTCGGCGATTTCCATCTCGGTGATTGCAGCATCGATGGATGTGCTGAGCGATGAGTATTCGTCGGCCATGGCCTTGCTGCCAACTGCATAGATGTCGGCTTGAGCGGTGTTGATCAGGTCTTCTATTTCACCCTCGGCGGCGTAACCCATTTGAGCGATGCTGGTTCCAACCTCGACGAGTCTTCGCAGTATGGCTTTTTCCTGGACGATCTTGGCGTAATAGCCAACGTTGGCGGCGGTTGGCACCATGCTGGTGAGCGAGTGGATGTAGTCGGCGCCGCCAGCACGAACCAAGTTACCGCTTCGAGTCAGCTCGGCTGAGACTGAAATGGCGTCCACAGGTTCACCCTTTATGAAAAGACTCATCGCAGCTTCGTATATGAGTTCATGTTTTGGTGCGTAGAAGTCTGGAGCCTTAATGTATTCGTTGACCACGGCTACCGCGTCAACGGAGATTAGCATGCCGCCTAGAGTTGACTGCTCGGCCATCAGGTCGCTTGGCAGGGTGCGCTCAATGGCCGCGGTTGGGTTGGCTACGTTGTTCTGGATCTGCGCCATATAATCCCCTTAATTGTTGTGAGTCCTGTCTAGCATCTACTAGAGACAAAGGTTAATCCAATCGCCCTGTGGATAAAAATGTGGATAACTGTGGAAACACGCCGACATAGGTGTGTATAACCTGTGGACAACCTGTGGATAAATTGTGGATAGTTTCCTAGATGCCAGGTTTTTACAGGCTTTAAGCCTGTGTATAACACTTGTGGACAAACCCTAAACTTTCACCTTAGAGTTTGGTTTATTCACAGCCCGACACGCCCAAAACATGAGTTATCCACAGTTATCCACAGGTTAAAAAGAATCAGGCGGAGGAAAAATCCTCCGCCTGATGAATAGTTTGAAAAACTACTTCTTGCCAACCACCTGGATGGTGATGTTGGCGATTACGTCGCTGTGAAGACGAACCGTAGCCGAGTGGTTTCCAGCAACCTTGATTGGTGCTGCAAGCTCGATCTTGCGCTTGTCTACTTCACCCAAACCGGCTTCGACAATTGCGTTAGCAACGTCGGCGGTTTTGATGGCACCGAACAAACGGCCCTCAACACCGGCCTTAGCGGTTAGGCGGATAGCCTTCTCCTCAAGGCGAGCCTTGAGAGTTAGAGCTTCTTCCGAAGTTGCAATAGCGCGAGCGTTACGAGCGGCTTTGATCTGCTCGACCTGCTTCTCGCCACCCTTGGTCCATAGGACTGCAAAGCCCTTAGGTACTAGGTAGTTGCGGGCGTAGCCGTTCTTTACTTCAACGACGTCCCCGGCAGAACCTAGACCGGAAACTTCGTTGGTCAAAATAACCTTCGACATTTACTCGCTCCTTAGTTTCGGCCGGCGCCAGCGTAAGGCATTAGAGCCATTTCGCGAGCGTTTTTGACGGCACGGGCAATGAGACGCTGTTCCTGGACAGAAACACCGGTGATGCGACGCGAACGGATCTTTCCGCGGTCGCTTACGAATTTACGAAGGGTTGCAACATCTTTGTAGTCGATGATGCCAACCTTTATTGCTTTCACTGGCGCAAGCTTCGCGTTTTTTGCGTTGCGGTTTGGCTTGCGACGAGCGTCTTGGGTGGTTTTTCCAGCCATTTGATACTCCTACTAGTTTCGAATTCTTAGAATGGGGTTTCGTCTGCGCCAGCAGGGGTGCCTGGGTTAGCCCAGCCATCTACTGCGGGTGCGGCCGGTGCGGCGGCTGGGGCGTCGGTGTTACCCCAAGGGGTAGAGCCACCGCCTTCAGCGTTGCGGGCGCGACGGGTTACGGACGCGGTTGCGTAACGTAGTGAAGGGCCGATTTCGTCGATGTCAACCTCAAGCGAAGCGCGAGCCTCGCCCTGAGCTGACTGGTAAGCCGATGCTGGCTTTAGACGACCGGAAACAATCACACGGGTACCCTTGGTTAGGGTTTGAGCTACGTTCTCAGCAAGCTCGCGCCATGCGGTGCAACGCACCCAGACGGTCTCGCCATCTTCCCAAGCGCTGGTCTGGCGGTTGAAGGTGCTTGGGGTCGAACCCACGCGCACGCTAACAACTGCAAGGCCACCCTGGGTGTAACGCAGTTCTGGATCGTCGGCAAGGTTGCCGATGATCGTAACGACTGTTTCGCCTGCCATGAGAGTTACTCGGCCTTCTTAGCAGCTGGCTTCTTAGCAGCGGCTGGCTTCTTAGCAGCCGGTGCCTTTGCTGGAGCAGCGTCTGCCTCGTCGGCAGCCTTCTCTTCGGCAGAAACTTCAGGAACAACAACAGGTTCGATGTTCACTACGGCTTCGTCGGCACGCAATACCTTGGTGCGCATGACTGCTTCCGAAAGACGTAGCTGGCGGTCTACTTCGATAACGTCAGCCGAGTTGGCGTTCACGTTGATGACGGCGTAGATGCCTTCGGTCTTCTTGTTGATTTCGTAAGCCAAGCGACGACGTCCCCAAATGTCAACCTTGTCAACGGTGCCTCCACCGTTGCGGATAACGTTTAGGAATTTGTCCAGACTTGGAGCAACTGTGCGCTCCTCAACCGTTGGGTCGAGAATTACCATGAGCTCGTAAAGATGCATTTATAACCCACCTCCTTTGGACTAGAACGGCCATGGGACTTCCATGACAGGAGGGTTTTTGCAACCTTTTGAGTTTAGTGCTCGGACCACCATTGAAGCAAGCGGGCTTTTGCCTCATCCGGACCGAGGGCGCCCTCCTCGAGTCGCAATTCCATTAGGAAGTTTCTGGCTTTGCCAACATCTGGGCCTGGCTTGAGGTCGAGAATCTGCATGATTTCTTCACCGGAAAGGTCTGGGCGCAATGCGTCCAACTCCTCTTGTTCACGCAGTTTGGCGATTCGGGACTCCAGATCGTCATAAGCGAACGAGAGTCGTTCCGCTTTGCGCTTGTTGCGCGTGGTCACGTCGGCACGGGTTAGTGCGTGCAGTCGAATCAGCTGGTCGTCGGCGTCTCGAACATAACGGCGAACCGCCGAGTCGGTCCAAGCCTGTTCCCCGTAGCCGAAGAATCGCAAGTGCAATTCGATCAGTCTGCCGACCGACTTTATGGTGTCATTATCGAACTTGAGTGCCTGCATGCGCTTTTTAGCAATGCGAGCACCTACCAAATCGTGCTGGTGAAAGCTGACGCCGCCGCCCGGTTCGAGTCGCCTCGTTTTCGGCTTGCCGCAGTCGTGGAGTAGTGCAGCGAAACGCAGCACGAAATCGGGCTCCAGCCCGTAATCCTTTTCGTAGTCGATCGACTGTTCCACAACGGTGAGCGTGTGCTCGTAGACATCCTTGTGGTGGTGGTGTTCATCGACCTCGAGCTTTAGGGCTGGAAGTTCCGGCAGGATAATTTCGGCCAAACCCGAATCAACCAGAGCAGTGAGACCCTTGCGAGGGTACTTGCCAAGCATCAACTTGATCAATTCCTGCTGGATTCTTTCCGCAGAAATAATCTCAATTCGGCTAGCCATTGCTTTCATGGCTTCGAAAGTTGCCGATTCGATCTCAAATCCCAGCTGGCTGGCGAATCGGGCGGCTCGAAGCATTCGCAGTGGATCGTCGCTAAAGGAGTCCTCAGGTTTTCCAGGGGTTCGGATGATCCCGGAGAGTAGGTCGCCCAGCCCATTGAATGGGTCAACAAAGGTTTTGTCGGGAAGGCGAAGTGCCATCGAATTGATTGTGAAATCGCGGCGAAACAGGTCCTCGTTCAAATCGGTGCCAAACGCTACTTCAGGCTTTCGGCTATCCAGCGAATACTGATCTGCTCGATAAGTGGTGATTTCGACTGTGTCATTTCCAAACCTGGCACCGATTGTTCCAAATGCACGACCGATGTCCCAGTGGCTAGAAGTCAGAGGCTTTACGATTTCCAAAATTTGATCTGGGTTAGCCGAAGTGGTGCAATCGATGTCTGGAGCAGTGCGTCCTAGAAAAGCGTCACGAACCGGGCCGCCGACGAGAGCCAGTTCATGCCCAGCGTCGTTGAAGCGTTTTCCGAGTTCGATAAAGAGCGCGTTACTAGTGGTGGCCTCAAGGTTTTTGAGGGCTTCGGATACGCTCTGCATGGGTTCTAGTGTTCCACAGGTTTAGGCTTGAGTGATGAACCAAAATCCAGGGCGCAAGCGACTGCCGAAAGTCAAAGAGACTTCGGCTGGAGGATTTGTTCTCGCCGCAGACGGTTCACCAAAGGTTGTTTTGATTGGAAGACTACAAAGGCGTCGCTCAGTTCTTGAATGGTGCGTTCCGAAGGGACACCCCGAGGGCGAAGAAAGTATCGAGGAAGCCGCGGTTCGGGAGGTCTTCGAAGAAACCGGCATCATGTCGGAAGTTGTGGCTCCCCTAGGTTCAATTGACTACGAGTTCTACACATCAGACAAATTGATCGCTAAAACTGTGCACCATTTCCTACTTCGGCAAACCGGGGGAAACCTCGATGTAACCGGAGATCCGAATCAAGAAGCAGTAGAAGCTCGGTGGTTTGATTTGGGTGAGCTTAATTCCGTTCTTTCACACGATAACGAGAAGCGCATGGCTCGCGGAGTAATCGAATGGTACGAACGAGCGCAGTGATGAACTTGAAGAAGATTTCCGCTCTATTTCTGGCCGCCCTGCTTTCGGTGGCAATGATTTCCCCGGCGGTCGCTGGCGAAAACGATTTCGACATAAAGATTGTCAAAGGCTCCAACATCAACCTGGTTTCGCAGGACTCACGGGTTCCGATTCTCGTACAAAACAACTACGACACCGAGGTTCGTGTGCTGATTCACGTGAGCACATCAAACCTAAGAGTGCGCCTACCCCGAACCACGTCCGTGGTGGTCCCTGCAAATAGCACTCTAAATGCAACCGTTCCAGTTCAAGCGGTTGCCAATGGTGAAGTCACCTTGAACGTTTGGCTAACCAGCTTTTCTGGGGTGCGAATCGGGAACAGTCTCAATATCGAGATGAAAGTTCTCGGAAACTTTGAGGCAATCGCAATTGGTTCACTGGGTTCTTTTGTGCTTATTTTGCTGGTCGTGGGAACGATTAGAACACTAAGGCGCAGGAAGCGATCCGCGTGAGTATCGCCCGGTCTTCGCTAGTTATGGCGAGTGGAACCGTGGTTTCGCGGATTCTCGGTTTGGTCAGGACCGTGCTGCTGGCATACGCGATTGGAATTACAACATTCGCCGCCGATGCATTTGGTGTCGCCAATCAACTGCCGAACAATGTTTACGCCATCGTCGTTGGTGGGCTACTTAATGCAGTGCTGGTTCCCCAAATTGTGAGAGCCAGAGTTCGCAAAGACGGTGGTCAGGGATACATCGACGGGCTCTTGACCATAATCATTCTGGTCTTCGCCGCAATAACTGTTCTGGCCACAGTTTTGGCACCGGTATTGGTGCGGATTTACACAACCGGCTGGGACGAAAACACTCTGGCCCTGGCGACCGCTTTTGCCTATTGGTGTCTGCCTCAGCTGTTCTTCTACGGTCTGTACTCGATTCTTGGCGAAGTATTGAACGCGAGAAGCTCTTTCGGCCCATTTATGTGGGCTCCGGTTCTCAACAACCTTGTTGCCATAGCGGGATTGATCGCCTTCATTGCTTGGTTTGGCGCGGGTAGAGCCGATTCGCTCGATTGGTCACAGCCGGAACCGATAGCGCTCTTAGCTGGAACGGCCACCGCTGGCGTTGCTGCTCAAGCACTAATCCTGCTGTTCTTTTGGAAGCGAATCGGACTTCGTTTCACCTT
This sequence comes from Rhodoluna sp., assembly GCA_044361205.1. Classification (GTDB taxonomy): domain Bacteria; phylum Actinomycetota; class Actinomycetes; order Actinomycetales; family Microbacteriaceae; genus Rhodoluna. The sequence continues at coordinate 3,619 of JBIKJD010000012.1, read as the reverse complement.
CAACTTCAAATGGCGCGGTCTTGGTCTTCGGCCCGCCTTAAAGGCAGCCAGCTGGACTCTGGCAATGCTGGTAATTACACAAATTGGCGGACTGGTTCAAACCAACTTGGCCTCATCGACCCTCGCGGCCAGAAATTCTGTTGGTGGTGAAGGTGTGATGGTTGGAATTGCATCGGTCGCGGTTGCAGCCACCGCTTGGTTGATATTCATGATTCCGCACTCGATTGGAACCGTTTCAATCGCAACGGCTTACTTCACAAGGATGAGTGAGCACGCCAGTGAGCGTAACTGGGCAGAGCTCAAAAAAGACCTAAACAAGGCGCTTCGTCTAATCATTTTGATCAGCACCTTCGCCGCCATCATTATGGCGGTGCTTAGTTACCCGATTGGTCGCGTGTTTGCCCTGCAGTACGACCCGGCGGCCGCACTAGGGCTGGTCTTGGTAGCCATGATGATTGGTTTGGTTCCATTCAGCATCAACTTCATGTTGCAGCGCGTTTTCTATGCCCTCGAAGACACTAAGAGTCCGTTTGTGTTCACGACGATTCAGATTCTGGTGTTTATCGTCGGCGCTTACGTTGCGGCCGCGTTGGTTCCAGCTGCTGCTTTGGTTGCAGCCATCTCCCTGGTGATGTCATTTAGCTTTACCGTTCAAGCAATAATCGCTTGGCTGATGCTTAGGAAGCGAATCGGACAGCTTTCTGATGGGAAGTTGTTCTCCGACAGCGCGAAAATCGTCGTGGCTTCGACCCTGTCGGGCGCAGCTGGTGCCGCAGTTCTTTGGGCTCTTGGCGGGGTTTCGGAAAGCTCTTTTGCAATGCAGGGGGTTGTGAACGCCTTGGTCTCTTCGGCGCTCGTCGGTCTGGCCGCTGGAATCACCTACTTGGCAGCACTGTTGGCACTGGGAAACGAAGAAGTCCGCTCCGCCCTGACGGGAATACGCCGTCGATAAACTTGTGTTAACCCCCAAGTTCAAACCATTAGGAAAATCATGCGCGAAGTAATCATTATTGGCTCTGGGCCCGCCGGCTACACGGCCGCCATCTACACTGCCCGCGCCGGTCTGAAGCCGCTAATGATCGCGTCATCGGTTGAACCAGGTGGAGAACTAATGAAGACCACCGAAGTAGAAAACTTTCCCGGGTTCCCTAACGGGCTAATGGGCCCGGATCTCATGTACGCCATGCAGGAGCAGGCTGAACGATTTGGAACTGAGGTTCTCCTGGACGACGTCACCGAAGTTGAACTAAACGGGGACGTAAAAATCGTGAAGACCGGAAGCGGGCAAACCTACGAAGCCAAGGCAGTAATTTTGGCCACCGGAGCCGCTTATCGTGAGCTTGGTTTGCCGCGCGAAAAGGAGCTTTCTGGCCACGGAGTCTCTTGGTGCGCTACCTGCGATGGTTTCTTCTTCCGCGAAAAGACAATCGCTGTGGTCGGTGGCGGAGATTCTGCGATGGAAGAAGCGATGTTCCTAACCCGCTTTGCGTCTAAGGTTTATCTGATTCACCGTCGAGATAGCTTCAAAGCTTCAAAAACCATGGTTGATCGAGTTCTCGAAAATCCAAAAATCGAAGTTGTTTACAACTCTGCTGTAGCCGAAATCAAAGGTGAGAGCAAGGTAGAGGGTCTGGTTATCGAAAACACCGTTGACGGCTCCAAGAGCGACCTAGAGGTAACCGGTCTGTTCATTGCAATCGGTTCAGACCCACGCGTTGGTTTAGTTCAGGGCAAGGTTGAACTGTCGGAAGACCACTTCATAAAGGTTGACGGCCGCTCTTCCAAAACCAACGTCCCAGGGGTTTTCGCCTGTGGCGATGTAATCGACCCAACCTACCGACAGGCGATTACCGCCGCCGGTTCGGGTTGTGTTGCAGCCCTGGATGCAGAGCACTACCTAACCGCATAGTTTCACGCTAAACGAAAGAGGATCCATGTCGAAGAACGTAACTGCCGCAAGCTTCACCGCCGACGTCATCAACAACCCGAAGCCGGTTTTGGTTGACTTCTGGGCCGAATGGTGTGGTCCTTGCCGAATGGTGGGCCCGATTCTGGATGAAATCGGAACGGAATATGCCGACAAAATTGAAATTGTAAAAGTGAACGTCGACGAGGAGCCTCACCTGGCTGCCGAATACCAGATCACCGGTATTCCAGCGATGAAGGTGTTCGTGAACGGCGTCGTCGTGAAGGAAATGGTTGGCGCTAAGCCAAAGCCGGCTCTCCTAGCCGACCTCGAAGGCATAATTTAGTTTTCGAACTTCCGGTTGCGCGGTTAGGCTTGGATGTCATGAGCGCAAATCTTGGCAACAACTTTGATCCTTGGTTGGATTCCTATGCCATGCGTGCGCATGAATTATCTGTTTCAGAAGTAAGAGCGCTCTTCTCTGTAGTGAGTCGGCCCGAAGTTGTTTCGTTGGCCGGCGGAATGCCTTATGTCTCTGCACTGCCTAAAGATCTTCTGGAAAAGTCATACTCGAGCCTCATGGCGAAAAAGGGAGACCTAGCGATTCAATATGGCGGAGGTCAAGGAGATGCCGGTCTTCGTGAGCAGATTCGCGAAATTATGGCCCTTGAGGGCATTCGCTCTTCAGTTGAAGACATCGTAGTCACCACAGGTTCTCAGCACGGGCTTGAGTTCTTGAGTGGCTTGTTTCTCGAAGAGGGAGATGTGGTGTTGGCCGAAGGGCCAAGCTATGTTGGCGCCCTGGGAATTTTCCGACACTACCAAGCTCATGTTGAGCACGTTTACACCGACAACGACGGGATGTCGCCAGAAGCACTAGAAGAATCTATCGAGCGCCTGAAAGAGGCTGGTCGCACGATTAAGTTCCTGTACCTAGTGCCAAACTTTGCAAATCCGTCCGGGGTGACCCTGGCTGCCGAAAGACGTCCGAAGATTATCGAACTTTGCAAAAAGCACCACATTTTGATTCTCGAAGACAACCCTTACGGTCTGCTCTACTTCGACAAGCCGGTTCCAGACGCTCTGCGTTCGCTAGACGACGAAGGCGTCATCTATTTGGGATCTTTTTCTAAGATTTTGGCGCCGGGATTCAGGGTTGGCTATGTTTTGGCCCCACCCGCCATTCGTGACAAGCTCGTGTTGGCCCAAGAGTCGGCGATCCTGTGCCCAAGTTCGTTCTCACAAATGATGATTAGCGAATATCTTTCAAATTCCGACTGGAAGGGCCAATCGACACTTTTCGGGGTGTCTATCGTGAGCGACGAGACGCAGCTCTGGCTTCCGTACGGGAGTTCCTGCCAAACCTACAAACAACTGAGCCCGATGGCGGGTTCTATCTGTGGGTGAATCTCCCAGAAGGTGTCGACTCCAAGGCCATGTTGCCCCTGGCTGTCAAGGAATTAGTTGCCTACACGCCGGGAACGGCCTTCTACGGCGACGGAACCGGCCATAGCCAACTGCGAATCTGCTATTCCTATCCGACGCCAGAGCGTATCAGGCTTGGAATCCAACGTTTGGCAACCGTGATTAATCGTCAGACCGAGCTACTTGATACATTCGGACCAAAAGGGGGCAACAAATGATTCCCAAAGCAAAACAATACGGCAAGCTGCGAATCTTGGTTTTGGCCGGCGGTATTTCACACGAACGAGA
>JBIKJD010000081.1:0-5026 GCA_044361205.1 Rhodoluna sp. | reverse complement strand
CATTTAGGCGTCATGCCTCAGGAGTCTCGATAATCACTCTCACAGACCAAGCGGGAAAGCCGGCGGGATTCACGGCAACATCCATGACCTCTCTGGGAACGAACCCTCCTTTGGCCAGCTTCAATGTAGCCAGCGGATCTTCGACCTGGCCGATCCTTTGTGAGGCTAAATGGGTCGCGATACACACTCTCGGTGCGGCAAACCAAGACCTGGCCGTAAAAATGGCGGCTGATCACACCAAACGATTTGTGCACGACGACTGGACGTTTGGACCAAATGGGCTCCCGATTTTCAACGACGTAACTTCCGTTGCCATTGCTTCCATCCGTGAGATCCACTCTGTCGAGAAAAATGCCGTGGTAATCGTTGACATTATTCAAGGTCTTTCAGGAGTCGAACAGCGGCCCTTGATCTACTTCAAGCGCGACTACTTGATCGGCTGAATCAGCTGCCGCTTCAAGAGGTTCTTCAGGACTCCCATAACTTTCCCCAGATAGCGCGCTTACTCCTAGAAGAATTTTCAGTTCTCCAACCAACTCCGGTCCGTGCTTAACTTTTTGCGGCAACGAGAATGTTCTAGTTCCATCATTGGATGAAATAGTCATGACCATTTCGGACTTGCCCGGATACTGCTTGATTATGTACTGAAGCTTTTCCAAAGTTTCGCGATTGGCCCTGGCGTTATCAATTCGGATGTGAAGTTTTCCAACAAACTCTTCGACACTTGGCGCGTCAAGAACCTGAATCGAATAGGCGCTCAGGTTCCTTCCATCGTCCCGGTTGTTTACTCTTCCTCGGACGGCGATAACCATGTCGGTGACTAATTCGTTAACGTACTCGCCGAAACTCTTGCCAGTGAGCATGAAGGAGGTTTCACCCTCGAAGTCTTCAATGGTCACCAACAGGTAGGGCTTGCCCGATTTTTTCCCAACACGGTTCTGGATTCCAGTCACAAGACCGCACAGTGTTGCAGTGGAGCCGTCTTCGATGTCGTTGGAGCCTATGAAGTTTCCGATCGAGTGTGTGGCGTTTTGTGCAAGCTGTGATTCGCGGCCAAATAATGGGTGGTCACTTACGTAAAGACCTAGCGTTTCACGTTCCATTGAAAGCTTGCTTCGCTTGTCAAACTCCTCGAGCGTTGGGATTTCAATTGAAAGCGGGTCATCGTCGAACATGCCGCCGAATAGGTCTAATTGCCCCTTGGCTTCATCCTTCTTACTCTTGGTCTGCGAATCAACAGCCGCCTCGTAGATTGCCATGAGTGAGCGGCGGGTGTGCCCCAGACTGTCGAAAGCACCTGACTTTATAAGTGATTCAATGGTTCGCTTGTTGCAGACAGGAAGCGGGACTTTCTTCAGAAAGTCGGAGAAGGAAGTAAATTTCCCTTGAGTCTCTCTAGCGGAAACAATTCCAGCAACAACCGCATCTCCTACGCCCTTTACGGCAGCAAGGCCAAAACGGATTCTGGTGCCGGAACCGGAGAAGTTCCCAATTGACTCGTTCACGTCCGGCGAGAGGACCTCTAACCCCATCTTGCGGCAGGCGCTCAGATAGATGGCCAACTTATCCCTCGCATCGCCAACACTGGTCAACAGAGCTGCCATGTATTCGGCAGGGTGGTTGGCCTTCATATAGCCAGTCCAGTAAGACAAAACGCCGTAGGCGGCGCTGTGGGCCTTGTTAAACGCATAGCCGGCGAACGGGAGCAATGTGTCCCAGAGGGCGGTAACGGCATCATCCGGGAAGCCATTCTCTAGCATGCCCGCGCGGAAGGCCTCGAGCAGTCCGTCTAGCTCCTTGAGGTCCTTCTTTCCCATAGCTTTGCGGAGGTTATCAGCCTGAGCAAGTGAGAAGTTGGCAACCTTTTGGGCGGCTGCCATAACCTGCTCTTGGTAGACGATCAAGCCGTAAGTTGGGCCCAACACTTCCTTGAGAGGTTCTTCCAGAGAAGGATGAATTGGGATGTTTTCCTGAAGCCCGTTCTTTCGCTTTGCATAATTTGTATGCGCGTTGACACCCATTGGGCCAGGGCGGTACAGCGCAATAGCTGCGGAGATGTCTTCAAACGAAGTTGGTCTCATCAAACGGAGCAGCGATCGCATTGCTTCACCATCGAGCTGGAAAACGCCGAGTGTTTCGCCGAGTCCAAGAAGTTGATAAGTCTTCTCATCCCCGTCAAGATCGAGATCTTCTAGAACAGGCGCTTCAATACCGTTGGCTCGGATGTTGATGAGAGCATCTTCGAGAACCGTCAGGTTTCGAAGTCCCAAAAAGTCCATCTTCAGAAGTCCGAGTTTTTCAAGAGGCCCCGCGTCGAACTGGGTGATGTAGCCGGATTCACCCTCGCGCGTCATTAGCGGAACAACGTCGATTAGTGACTTAGCAGAAATAATAACTCCGGCTGCGTGAACGCTGGTGGACCGTTTTAGACCTTCCATACCCTGCGCCAGCTCGAACACTTTCTTGGCGTCTGGGTCGTTTTGAATCAGTTCTCTAAGTGCCTGAGCGTCGCGGTAACGAGGTCGGTCTGGATCGATTACATCTTCTAGTTCGATCTCTTGCCCGAGAACCGCCGGAGGGAAAGCCTTGGTAAGTTGTTCTCCCATCGAATATGGGAAAGCCAGCACACGAGCAGCGTCTTTGAGTGCTGCCTTTGCTTTGATGGTATTGAATGTTCCGATTTGCGCCACTCGGTCGTCGCCGTACTTTTGATAAACGTACTTGATAACTTCACCACGACGACGGTCATCGAAGTCGACGTCAATATCTGGCATCGAAATTCTAGAAGGATTTAGGAAGCGCTCGAAGATTAGACCGTATTTGATGGGATCGAGAGCTGTGATGCCCAGTGCATAGGCCACAATTGCACCCGCGGCCGAGCCACGTCCCGGTCCGACCTTGATGCCTTGCTCGCGGGCCCACTTGATGAAATCGGCAACAACCAAGAAGTAACCTGGGAATCCCATGGTCTTAATTACTTCAATTTCGTAGGCGCACTGCTTCGCCTGAACCTCTGGGATTCCCTCGGGGAATCGCCACTTCATACCCTCGGCCACCTCATGTTCGAACCAAGAAGCCTCAGTGAATCCCTCTGGAACTGGGAACTTAGGCATTAACTCTTCTTCGGCGAATTCGACATTGCACTCTGCTGCAATTTTCAGAGTGTTGTCGCAGGCCTCCGGGATGTCCTTAAATAGTTCGCGCATCTGCTCTGGCGACTTTAGGTAGAACCCCGTGCCGCCGAAACGGAAACGGTCGGGATTATCTAAGGTGTCGTTAGTTTGGACGCAGAGCAATGCTTCTTGGGCCTCAGCTTCATGATCATGCACGTAGTGCAAGTCATTGGTTGCCAAAAGTGGCATGTCGGTTTCGCGAGCCAGCTTGATGAGGTCTTGCTCGGTTCGTTCCTCAATCTCGATGCCGTGACGCATGACCTCACAGTAAAAATTTTCCTTACCGAAAATCTCTTGCATTTCGCGAACAGTCGCGACTGCTTCGTCCCATTTCCCGAAACGCAGTAAAACCGATATCTCTCCGGCTGCGCAGCCCGTAGTTCCAATCAGACCTTTGCCATATTTCTTAAGTAGTTCGCGGTCGATACGCGGCTTGTAGAAGATGCCATCCGTATACGCCATAGTTGACATGCGAAACAGGTTGTACATACCTTCTGTGGTCTTAGCCAGCAGAGTCATGTGAGTGTATGCACCGTTTGAAGATACGTCGTCGCGACCTGAATCGCCAAAGTAGGTCCTCGTGCGGTCGCTGCGGTGGATTCTCGGAGCTACGTAAGCTTCCATCCCGATGATGGGTTTGATTCCGGCCTTCTTCGCTGCTGAGACGAACTCGTGAGCCGCGTGTAAATTCCCGTGGTCGGTGACTGCAACCGCGGGCATCCCCATCTGAACAGCGGCCTTCATTAGTTCGCTGGTTTTGGCTGCTCCGTCGAGAATTGAATACTCGGTGTGAACGTGAAGATGAACGAATGACTTAGAAGACATAGCTCACCTCGGAAAAAGTTGGTTGGGCAATAAGAGTATCTTGAAATAAACGGGCAACTAGCTAGCCACGCAGGAATTCTAGAACCCCGCGGAGGTCCGAAGGGTACTCGCTTGAAAACTCAACCTTCTGGCCTGTAATCGGGTGGTCGAAACTCAGGTTGATGGCATGCAACCACTGGTGATGGATGCCCAATTTCGCAGCCAAATTTGGATCTGCCCCATACATGGTGTCGCCTACTAGCGGGTGTCGAAATGCTGAGAAATGGACTCGGATTTGATGCGTGCGCCCGGTCTCTAAGATGATCTCCAAGAGTGACGCTGCTCGAAAAGCTTCAATAGTTTCATAGTGCGTGACCGACGGCTTGCCATCGGGCCGAACTTGAAACTTGAATTCAGCTTTTGGATGCCTGCCAATTGGAGCGTCGAAAGTGCCTGAAGATGGATCTGGATGACCTTGAACCAAAGCATGATAGACCTTGTGGACAGCTCGGTCTCGAAATGCCTGTTTCAACCTTGAATAGGCCAACTCAGATTTTGCCAAAACCATAAGTCCGCTGGTCCCCACATCTAGGCGCTGAACGATTCCTTGACGCTCCTGTGCTCCAGAAGTTGATAACTGAATTCCCAAGCCCAAAAGGGCACCCGGTACCGTAGGTCCATCCCAACCGACCGAAGGATGGGCAGCAACACCTGCGGGTTTGTCAACGACGATGATGTGATCGTCCTGAAAAATGACCTTAAAGTCATCAACTTTGTCCGGCTGAATGCGTAGCCGGTCTGGTTTTTCAACTAATTGAATTAGGACCAAATCGCCTTCGTTTAGACGATCACTCTTGCCAGCTAACTTGTTGTTTACGCTGATTAGACCGTCGTTGATTAAGTCCGAAACGGCAGTTCGAGACATACCCAAAGCTTTGCTGATTCCAGCATCAACGCGCATTCCGGCCAAACCCTCTGGAATAACTAATGGCTTACTTTCAGACATCAGCCCAGAAGCTTTTTACCGCGCATAATCAGAATCACAACCA
>JBIKJD010000080.1:0-5030 GCA_044361205.1 Rhodoluna sp. | reverse complement strand
GTGATTGAGTGCTCTCGGCAAAGTTCGGTGACATTAGCCGCGTTGCCGGCGTCAACTTTTGCGGATTCGAATTTTGCTGCCACATCGTCGCCGTGACGATTTCTGATCCATTCGATTACCTCATCGGCACGCGACTGGGTGTAGTCGGCGACGACGATTTTCTCGAAAAAGTTTCTGGTGGCTGCGATTTTTGCGATGGCGTTTCCTACGCCTCCGGCTCCTACAAGAAGGATCCTCATTTTATTTTTACCTAACAATAGGTTTACTCCGTGGGGAAAATCGGGAGCTTGTTCTAAGCCTACCTATCGAATCGAAAGGTCGCTAGCAGGATCGTTCACCCAGTTGATAACTCCGGCCCACTTACCCCAGCCGTCTAGGTAAGAGAAGTGATTGGCGCCGGGGACAACCAGCGAAGGGACGTTCATGTGCTTCCCGTAGGTTTCTTCAACCCCACGAGGCACCCAGTCGTCGCCGTCGGAGCCAACCAATAGCACCGACCTAGCCAGTTTGTTGGCGTCTACCAACTCTGGGGTAACCATGAAATCCGCAATAGTGGTTAGTTCGGCCGAGTCGGCTGGCGCTACCAGCAGCGCCCTGGAAACCGGTTCCTCCAGCATCCCCTGTTCGGCAAGTTTCAGCCAGGTGACCGAGCCGAGCGAATGGCCAATGACGATGACCTCTTCACCCTGATTGGCTTCCTTAGCCAAAGCCAACTCAGTCAGTGCCACCTCCGCCCATTCCGAAAACCTCGGCTCGTCTGGGTTTGGAAGTTGCGGGTAGTAAACCTGATGGCCGGCCAGGCGAAGGGCGGCGGCCGTCTCTCGCTGCCAGTGGCCTTCCACACGACGATTGCGCCAGCCGTGCAAAATGATTACCTGTTTGCCCATGACTTCATTAAAGCGAAAACCCGCCCAGAATCTGAGCGGGTTTCCAAATGTTACTGAGCTTACTTAAGGGTTACCTTTGCGCCAGCAGCTTCTAGAGCAGCCTTTGCCTTCTCAGCGGTGTCCTTGTTTGCGCCCTCAAGTACGGTTGCAGGTGCACCGTCAACAACAGCCTTGGCTTCGCCAAGACCTAGGTTGGTTAGTGCGCGAACTTCCTTGATAACTGCGATCTTCTGGTCGCCAGCAGCTTCTAGAACTACGTCGAACGAGTCCTTCTCTTCTGCAGCGTCGCCACCAGCAGCGCCACCAGCAGGGGCAGCAGCAGCAACTGCAACAGGTGCAGCAGCGGTAACTTCGAATACTTCTTCGAACTTCTTAACGAAGTCGCTTAGCTCGATTAGTGATAGCTCCTTGAACGCGTCAATTAGCTGGTCAGTGGTCATCTTGGCCATTTGTTTCTCCTATTTATTGGTTTTGTAAAGCGAGTGTTAGTTCGAGGATTCTTGCTTCTGACGCAAAGCGTCGACCGCGCGAGCGGCCTGGGCAAGAGGAGCCTGGAACATGTAAGCAGCCTGGTACATCGATGCCTTGAACATTCCAGCGGCCTTCGCCAATAGAACTTCGCGGGTTTCGAGGTCAGCAAGCTTCTTAACCTCAGCTGCGTCTAGGGCTACACCGTCCATGACGGCTGCCTTTACAACTAGCAGAGGGTTTGCCTTGGCAAAGTCACGGAAAGCCTTCGCAACGGTAACAACGTCACCGGATACGAATGCGAGAGCAGTTGGTCCTGCTAGCTGACCGTCAAATGCGGTCACGCCAGCGTTCTTAGCTGCAATCTTGATTAGCGTGTTCTTTGCCACGGCGTAGGTTGCGTTCCCACTGATTGAGCGGCGTAGCTCTTTGAGCTGCGCCACAGTGAGACCGCGGTACTCGGTTAGCAATACGGCTGAAGAACTCTGGAATAGTCCAGAAAGTTCGGCAACCTTAGCTTCCTTGTTCGCCATGGCACTCCTTGTTTGTTTATGTCGGTAGCCCCAGACCCAATAAAAAAGCTCCGAACGCAAGGGCACGGAGCAAAAAATCACATAAGTGAAAAGTTTCTTCATACACCTGCGTTGGATGCCGCTTTATGCGGGCCTTCGTTGAAACCTCTTGCGAGTTTTCAAAACCGACGGTCTTTGGCTTCCTTTAGTCTAAGCGACAACCGGCATCATTAGCAACCGGCAAAAGTAATCCCCAGACCCTGGGGCCTGGGGATTACCAAAGTGAAACGATTAGTCGCGGTTACGTCCGCGGCCACCACCGAAACCACCGCGGCCACCGGCCGAAGAGTTACGGCCATAGCCTGAACGATCTCCGCCACCGGAGCGACCACCACGGCCACCACCGAAACCACCACGACCTCCGCCGGAGCGACCCTCACGGTCGCCACCACGGCCACGACCCGAATCACCGAAGTCAAGACCACGAGGAGCAGGAGGTGGAGCAATCGGACCAGCCAGCTGTTCGATTAGTTCACTCGAAGGGCGAACCTCGGTGAATAGCGAATCGCGGTCGGCGCGGTTCAGAAGATCTTCCATCTTGCGACGACGGTTGCGCGGGATCAACGTTGCAACGGTACCTTCCTTGCCAGCACGACCGGTACGACCCGAACGGTGTAGGTAAGTCTTGTATTCCTGAGGTGGATCAAGCTGTATAACCAGAGCCACGTCGTCGACGTGAATACCACGAGCAGCAACGTCGGTTGCCACAAGCACACGGCACTCACCAGAGGTGAAACGCTCCAGGTTACGGTTTCGCTGGTTCTGGTTTAGATCTCCGTGTAGACGAGCAGCTGGAACACCAGCCGAAGTCAAAGATTCCGACAAACGCTCAGCGGTCATCTTGGTGCGAGTAAAGATAAGGCTCTTGCCTTCACCCTGAACCAGGCGCAAAAGTACCTGCGAGCGGTCTTCGTCGTCGACGATTAGAACTCGGTGGGTGATGTTCGAGTGGTCCTCTTCTTCATCTGGAACTTCGTAGATAAAAGGAGCTGGCAAGAATTCGTCCACGACCGACTGAACGGCCTTGTCCAAAGTTGCCGAGAACAGAAGCTTCTGACAGCTGGCACTAACGCCAGCCATGATGCGGCGCACTGGCTCAATAAAGCCAAGCTCGCTCATGTGGTCCGCTTCGTCAACGATTAGAGTCTCTACCTCAGAAAGGTCAACAACTCGCTGCGAGATAAGGTCTTCCAAACGACCAGGGGTAGCAACCACGATGTCAACACCGCGCTGCATAGCCATTTCCTGCTTGCGCTGAGGAACACCACCGTAAATACAGGTGGTGTAGAAACCTACTGCACGAGCGATGCCGTTCACAGTGCGGTCGATCTGGTCTGCCAACTCTCGAGTTGGAGCCAAGATTAGAGCGCGTGGCTTACCTGGCTTACGAGGAACCGAACCCAGAGCAATCAACTTTTCCACCATTGGAACGGTGAACGAAATGGTCTTACCGGAACCGGTCTTTCCACGACCAAGCACGTCAACCCCGGTCATTGCTGCCGGAATCGAAGCTGCCTGAATCGGGAACGGCTTCTCAGCACCCATGCCCTGCAGAGCAATTAGCACCTTGGCGTGTAGACCCATTTCCTCAAAAGTCTCAATGACGTCAACGTTTACCGCTGAAACCATACGGTCAAGAACCTTGTCTTCAACGAAAGACTTCTTTCCACCATTACGGTCGCGAGCACCGGCAAACGAACGCTCACGCGAGTTGTCGCGCTCTACGCGGTCTGGGCGGCGGCCATCACGCTCAGCACCGAACGAACGGGCCGGACGGTCTGAACCGAAATCTCTGCGAGGTGCGCGGTCACCGAAGTCGCGGCGTGGGCCACGGTCTTCGCGAGCCGGGCGGTCATCGCGTGAACCGAAGTCACGACGAGGAGCGCGGTCACCATCGAACGAACGCGCTGGGCGGTCGTCACGAGAACCGAATTCACGACGAGGGCCACGGTCGTCACGAGGCGGACGCGAATCGCGGTCGCCAAATGAACGACGCGGACGATCGTCGCGGTCTCCGAAAGAACGAGCTGGACGGTCATCGCGTGAACCAAATTCACGACGAGGACCACGGTCATCACGAGGCGGACGCGAATCGCGGTCACCAAATGAGCGAGCCGGGGCTCCGGCTGAACCGTGACGTGGCTTGCGATCGGTGCGACCCTCAGGCGACCAGTCACGACCCTTGTCTTCACGACCACCGCGCATTTCGCGGTCGCCGGTACGACCGGCCGATGGGCGAGCATCACGCGATGGGCGTGAGTCTCCCGATTTTTCAAAGAATGCTGGGCGCTTGCCGGCAGGAGCCGAAGCGTCACGGTGTGGAGCTCGGCCTCCGCGGCCGTCTTCACGTGGTTTACCCATGGCACGGGCGTTCTTACCCGGGCGTGCGTTTTTAGAGCCAAAATTTGGCATGGTTTTCCTCTTCAGTTTTCGTAATGTGCGCTTTGTAGGGAGTAGCTACTTGGCGCTTCGGGTTAGTTGAAAGCGCTATACCCACACACGAGAACTGCGTTCGCAATACGGCGAACTCTCAAACGAAGGAAGACTGGCACCACTCGGTGGTGCTGCATACAACTACTGTCACAAAGTCTGTGACTTCTTCAAGGTTACAGGTAACGAAATGATAAAGATAGAGTCAATTTCTCGAATCGTTGAAATCCCTCGGTTAGAAAAGTTTCAAGCAAAAAACTTCGGGGGAAAAATGACTCAAAAGAAAGCCTTGCTCGTCACGCTAGTTCTGTTCCTCCTAGCGTTCATTCAAACTCAACTGATCTGGTTCGGGTATTCGCCACTCTTCAATGGATACGGCGCTCTAATTCTTATTGGTGGCCTTTCCACGACCTTGTTTGTGGTTTTGGTGATCCAAATCATTCTCTATCTGGCCACCAAGAAGAAGTAAATAAAGTCAGACCAACTTCGTATTCTGAATCTCTTGGAAAAGAGGGGAAGAAGTTGAACGACTACGAAAATGCTGCACCTAAATGGGCTCTCCCGTTGATCTTGCTGAGCATAACCATCTTGCTTGCACAAATTCTCTCAACAACCTGGTGTTCGGCAAACAGTGAGATATATGGCTACTACCAACAGGGAACCTTTTGGCAAA
>JBIKJD010000079.1:0-5139 GCA_044361205.1 Rhodoluna sp. | reverse complement strand
GAGGGAAGCCCAGGACCTGGGCTTCCCTCAAACTTAAGATGCCAGCGACGCGATTAGGCGTCTTAGGGAATCAACACGACCGGCGTTGAGTTTGCCGACAGTTACAGCTTCATCGAGGTCGCAGTCTGGTGCATCAGCCTCATGGCTGCAGTCGCGTGGGCAATTCTGGGCAACTTCCCAAAGGTCGGCAAAGCTCTTCACAAGATTGTCTGGGTCGATGTGCCCGAGCCCGAACGATCGAACGCCGGGGGTGTCGATGATCCAGCCATCGCCGAGGTCGATAGCCCTGGCGGAAGAGGACGTGTGGCGACCGCGGCCGGTCACCTCGTTCACCACCCCAACGGCTCGATCTGCAGCTGGTGAAAGCTCATTCACGAGAGTCGACTTTCCAACGCCCGAGTGCCCAACTGTGACGGTCACGTGGCCGGCGAGCAATTTATGTAATTCATCCAACTTTGGAGCATCCGAGCGGGTTTGAATTACGGGAATGTCGAGTGAATCGAAGTTCGCCAAGAACTCGGCTGGGTCTTGAAGGTCGGTTTTGGTGATGACCAAGATGGGTGAGAGTCCGGCGTCGTAGGCAGCCGCTAGGTATCGGTCAACGAGCCTGGTGCGTGGCTCAGGGTTGGCGGCTGCAATAACGATCGCCATTTGGTCGGCGTTGGCAACAATGACGCGCTCAACCTGATCAGTATCGTCGGCGCTTCGGCGGAGCAAAGTCTTGCGCTCTTCCACGCGAACAATTCGAGCCAGGGCTCCCACGGTTTCCGAGGTGTCGCCGCTGAGTGCTACGCGGTCACCAACCACGGCTCCGCTTTTTCGAATCTCTTTGCCCATGGTTGCCATCACGATTCGATGCTCGGAGTCTAGGAGCACGTGGTAGCGGCTCTTGTCTACTCCGGTAACCATGCCAAGTGGAGCGTTCTTGTATTCGGGGCGGTTCTTCGTGCGCGGCTTATTGCCCTTTGGGTTCGGGCGTATGCGGATGTCGCTCTCGTCTAAGTCGTGGCCGTTGTCGTCTGGCTCGTAAAGCCAGCTCATGCGTTTGCCTCGAGCATCCCGACCCAGAGCGAGGTGAACTCAGGCATGGTCTTTGAAGTTGTTTCAACATTCTCGATAAGCATGCCAGGCACTTTGAGCCCAATGATTGCTCCAGCGGTAGCCATGCGGTGGTCTTCGTAAGTGTGCCAGAGGTCACCCTTCAAGTTCTCAGTTGGGCGAATGATCCAACCGTCTTCGGTCTCTTCCGCGTCTCCACCGATTCGATTGATCTCGGCTGCCATTGCTTTAATGCGATCTGTTTCATGACCGCGAATGTGGCGGATGCCCCGAATCGTTGACGGGGAGTCGGCGAGAACCGCAAGTGCAGCCACGACCTGAGCCAGTTCGCCACCCTCGGAGAGGTCAATGTCGATGCCCTTGATGCTGCCGTCGCCAGTAATCTTCAGCCCATCGGTCAGGCGCTCAACCCTTGCGCCCATTCGAACCAGGATGTCTGCGAACTGGTCGCCCACCTGGGTGGTGTTGCTTGGCCAGTCTGGAATAGTAACCGAACCACCAGCCACCATAGCTGCTGCCAAAAAAGGCCCTGCGTTCGAGAGGTCTGGCTCGATCTGTTTAGAGCCGCCCTGCACGATTCCCGGCTCTACTCTCCAAACTCCAGGCTCCGGAGTCGAAACTTGGGCACCGCGTTGACGCAGGCATTCCAAGGTCATTTCGATGTGAGGAACGCTCGGAAGATGTTCGCCGGTGTGACGCAGGGTCAGACCGTTTTGAAAACGCGGCGCCACCAAAAGCAGCCCAGAAACAAACTGCGACGACGACGAAGCGTCGATCGAAAGCTCACCACCGGCAACCGAACCGTCGGAGCTTACAGTGAATGGGAGCGACAGGCCTTCTGCCTCAACCTCGACGCCCAGGGAGCGCAGCGAAGTAATTGTCGTGTCCATCGGACGAAGTCTGGCACCCTCGTCGCCGTCGAATGTGATTCGTCCGTTGTTCAGAGTTGCCAGAGGTGGAACGAAACGCATCACAGTTCCGGCAAGACCGCAGTCGATGCTGGCATTCGCAGTTCCTAGACCAGGCGTCAAGGTGAATTCAGCTTGGTCCGTTGCGGAAATCTGGCAACCCATTTGCACCAGGGCTGCCATCATCAGTTGGGTATCGCGAGAGATTAGAGCCCCTGAAAAGGCGGTTGGTGAATCAGCGATTGCTGCCAAAATCAGCTCGCGATTGGTCAGTGATTTAGAACCGGGAAGCGTCACCGTGGCATTCAAAGCGTGAGTCGCTAAGGGCGCTGGCCACTGGGAATATTTCGCTTGATTCATCTGACTCTAAGTTATCACCGCCACCGCCTAAACTTGATGGTGATGACTTCTAAAACCGAGCAACAGGAAGCCGAAGCACTGAAGCTTTTGCAATTCGAACAACAGGCAATTCCACTGATGCCAAAGCTTTTCAAAAAGGCCATGGAATACACCTTCAACAACCGGGCTGACGCCGAAGATCTACTTCAAGACACATTCGCTAAGGCTTACCGCTACTGGGGATCTTTCGAGCAGGGCACCAACATCTACGGTTGGCTAAAAACCATCATGAAGCACACCTCGATCAACCGAAGTGTCAAAGAATCCAAGCACAACCAGGTTGGCGCGCTAGACACCATGGAAGATTTCCAGGTTGGCGATGAGGCTAAGTCAGTAACGGCTAGAGCAAATCGTTCCGCAGAGGCTGAGGCGCTTGCCAGACTAGCCTCGAACGACGTTCAAGACGCCGTGGATAGCCTCAAGCCAGAATTTCAGGCGGTAGTTCAAATGGCTATCGTCGACGGCTATTCGTACCAAGAAATTGCCGATATTTTGGACATCAAAATCGGCACTGTCATGAGCCGACTACATCGCGGGAAGAAATCGCTAAGAGAATCGCTTTACAACTATGCCCAGCAAGAGGGCTACAACGTTGACGCAGCTGCGAAAGAGGCTGTAGCCAAGCAGGCAAAGAAGGGAACCAAAAAGTGAGCATTGAGCCAATCGACTGCGCAGAATGCCAGGAGAACGTTCACGAGTACCTTCAGCGCGAAGTGAGTGAAGACTTAGCCGTGGCCATTACCGCCCACGTTGCCAACTGCGACCACTGCGACGAGATCTACCAGCAGGAAGATACCCTAAACGAGGTTCTTAGATCTTCTCTACCGAAAGAAACACCACAGCAGATAGTTGAGCGAATTCGCGCTCACATCGCCGAACTCGGCTAGTTCAAATACCCCAAAGCGTTGGCGATAATCGCAGCACGCTGGTTCTCACCAAGTGAAATGTGACCTTCGCCGGGAACGAAATTGAGTTTCGCCGTAGGAATTTTAGATTCCAACCAGTAGCCGTGAGCGTGCGGAACCATGAAATCGTCGTTGCCCTGCCAAAGTTCAACCGGCTTATTGATTGCCTTGATGTCGAAGCCCCAGGGTTGAACGAACGCTAGATCGTCGTCCATCCAACCGTAGTAGCCGTTCTGAATTGATTGGCGGTAGCTCTTGGCTACACCTTCGGCGGCACCTTCGCGGAGTGCTGTCTTGTCGGCATCTCCGATCAAACCCCCAAACGCCTCAATGATTTCATCGGCGGTTACGGCTGCCAATGCTGAAGAGTTGCGCTTCATCCAGTCTTCGATTTGAGCGGAACCTTTGACCGCTTCGCCGAACTCGTCGTGGTTCTCTTCACCCATTCCCTCAAGGAAGTTGAGATCGCTTTCGCCGAATGCTCCAACTCCGGCGATGCTGATGGCAGCAACCGACTGCGTCAGGGTGGTGTCGGCTAGGCAGTGAGGGCCACCGCCAGACCAACCGATTGAAACGATTCTTTGAACTCCGAAATGTTCAAGCACCTCCCGGATGTCGTTGGCGTTCGCGACTACGGTGCGACCTTCATTTCGAGCGCTGTCTCCGTAACCTGGTCTCGAATAGGAGATCGCGAATCCGCCTGACGCTGCAACATCCTCTAGCCAGACATCCCAAGTAGAAGTTGCGCCAGGTGTTCCGTGATGGAAAACTACAGCGTTTTCTGAAGGGTTGCCCGCCGTCGAAACTTCAAGTACGCGGCCGTCGGAGAGTTTGATCTGATGAAGGTTCATGTCTCCAGTTTTACACTCTATTTTTTCCGACATCGCCCGTTATCGAATTGTGATGTTACATACAGGCGAGAAAGTCTGTGAGTGGTAGTTTGGAAACGCAACAAAAGCCATCTTGGCCCTCAATCGCCTGCTTTTGGCAGACGGTTCTGTGACCTTCTTGACTTACATCGATGTAACAAAATAGAAAGGCAACACAATGGAAGCAACATTAACACCAGAGTATGCAACTCTGTATAGCTTGACCACCAACATGCTTTCGCTAGGAATCGCGAGCATGCTGTTCACAAGCATTTTCCTATGGGTAGCACGCGACCGCGTACTTCCTAAGTACCGCATGGCAGTAATGGTTTCGGCAACCGTAACCTCGATCGCCGCTTACCACTACTTCAGAATGTTCGACTCATTCCACGAAGCGTATGCTTCGGGCGACCTAGCAGCTGGCTTCGCCGGCTACAACGTTGGCTACCGCTACGTTGACTGGCTACTAACTGTGCCACTACTTCTAGTTGAGCTAGTAGCAGTTATGGGTCTAGTTGCAGCAGTTCAGAAGTCGCTACTAACCCGTCTAGTACCTGCAGCAGCAGCGATGATCATCTTGGGTTACCCAGGTGACATGAAGATGAACATCTTCTACGAAGGCGACGCTGGTCTATGGGGAGCCCTATCGACCATTCCGTTCCTATACATCCTTTACGTACTGTTCGTTGAGATCGGCAAGAGCCTTCCATCGCAGTCTGCAAAGGTCCAAAAGCTACTAAAGAGCGCACGTCTACTCTTGCTAGCAACCTGGGGTGTCTACCCAATCGCGTTCATCTTCGCGATGAACAGCACCGCAGTACCAACCATTCAAGAAGTTGCCGCACGTGAAATTGGATACAGCATTGCTGACATCCTAGCCAAGTGTGCCTTCGGCCTAATTATCTTCGTGATCGCACGAATCAAGTCGGCTGAAGAAAGCAAGGAATTCGCAGCAGCTGAGTTCAAGAACTAACTAGTTTCAAAAAAAGAAGTGCCGGT
>JBIKJD010000078.1:0-5185 GCA_044361205.1 Rhodoluna sp. | reverse complement strand
TAAACTTCTAAGCCATGCTAGGAATTCGTCTCGATTGATTCGAACTTTAGGAGCCTCAAGTGCCATGGGGGACCTCCTATCCAGACGCCCTGAGTTGCTCGAAGTTTTGGATGTGAAGCAGGAAAAGCTTCCAACTGTGCAGGACTTGGGAAAGTCTTTCTCCGCTTCAATTCGAGAATGCAACTCGAACGAAACCACCTTACTTTGGGCTGCTATTCGCCTGAACTACCGACGAGAGTTACTCCGTTTAATCGCATTCGATGCAACCCTGGAAAACCCTCAGCAAGATTTTGAAATCATTTCTAGACATCTTTCTGATCTTGCAACCGAAGCACTTAAAGCCGGATTAGCCGTCGCCCGAATCGAGTTAGTTTCGTCCAGAGATCACGGGACCTTCTCCCAGGTAGAGGTCGACAATACTCGACTTACGGTGATTGCAATGGGTAAATGTGGTGCTCGGGAATTGAATTACATCAGCGACGTCGACGTGATTTTTGTAGCCGATTCTGGAAGTCCGGACTTGGAACTGGCAAGGGCGTTGGATGTGGCAACAAAGCTTGCTACGAGAATGATGCGAGCACTAGATAGCACCAGCAGTGAACCAGCGCTGTGGCAGGTTGATGCCAACCTTAGACCTGAAGGTAAGTCGGGGGCACTGGTGCGAACGGTAGATTCGCATTTTTCATACTACGAGCGTTGGGCACAAAACTGGGAGTTTCAAGCACTCCTGAAGGCCAGATATGCCGCCGGCGATGAGTCTCTGGCCAAGGAATATCTTTCAAAGATTCAACCTCTAGTTTGGACTGCGGCTGGCCGCGAGGGTTTCGTTCAAGCCGCTCAAGTCATGCGTGAACGAGTTCTCAGTAACATCGACCCGGAAGAAACAGAGAGACAAATCAAACTCGGCCTAGGGGGTCTTCGAGACATTGAATTCACTGTCCAACTCTTGCAGTTAGTTCACGGGCGCACTGACGCTTCAGTGCGAGTTCAAGACACCATTGGCGCAATCGGTGCGTTGTCCGAGGCTGGATACATCGGTCGTGAGGATGCCGAGTCGTTCTTTAGGAATTACCGGTTCCTGCGCACTCTTGAGCATCGAATACAAGTCGCACAAATGCGCCGAACTCATCTAATGCCGCAGGTCGCTGCACACCTTCGAGGCCTTGCGCGAGGTATGAACGTAGCATGGAACGCCAACGACCTAAATGACCAGTGGGTGAAAGTGAAACTAGAAGTTCGGTCACTCCATCAGAAAGTTTTCTACCGACCGCTACTGAACGCTGTAGCCAAACTTGGCGATGAGGCACAACTGTCTACGGAGCAAATTGTGGATCGCCTTCGAGCGATTGGGTTCTCGGATCCCGACGCGGCAAACAATCACATTCGGGCTCTAACCAGTGGCCTGTCTCGTCGTGCTGCCATTCAAAGACAGCTTTTGCCGGTGCTAATTGAATGGTTTGCTAACGGCAGCAACCCTGACGGGGGTCTTTTGGCTTTTAGACGTCTCTCCGAGGATCTAGGGGAGTCGCACTGGTACTTGAGGATGCTCCGAGATTCAAGCGGGGCAGCCGAGCGCCTGACTCAGGTTCTATCTTCCAGCAAGTTGGCAACCGAGCTTTTTGAGAAGCATCCCGAGGCCGCTGCATGGTTTGAGGATCCCAAAGATTTGATGCCGATCGAGCTGGAGATTTTGCAGTTGGAGATGAGTGCAATCATTGACCGTCACGAGGATGTCGAGAAAGCCGCGGCCAGCATCCGGAGCGTGAGAAGACGAGAAACCCTGCGAGTAGCCATGGGAGCATGCCTTGGGATTATTAGCCACTTGGAAATTGCCAAAGGGCTAAGTGATATCACGGAAGCTTACCTTTTAGCTCTTCTTGAACTAACTAGAGAAGATGAACTGGACCTCGGAATCGTTGCTATGGGCAGATTTGGTGGTGCCGAACTTGTTTTCGGTTCGGATGCCGATCTAATGTTTGTCTACGATGCCGAATCAAATCGTGACGCCCAAAAAACGGCAGAGCGTCAGATTTCGTTGCTACGACGACTTGCCGCGGATCCGGTTCTAGAATTCGAAATGGACTTGGACCTTAGGCCGGAAGGAAAGAACGGGCCAATTGCTCGTTCTCTGGAATCCTATTCCAGCTACTACCAAAATTGGGCTCACACTTGGGAAGCCCAAGCGCTACTTCGAGCCAGAGTGATTGCTGGCAGCCAAAACCTAAAAGACGCATTTACCGAACTAATCGACCGGTTTCGCTACCCAGAGTCAGTGGA
The DNA here is from genome assembly GCA_044361205.1 of Rhodoluna sp. GTDB lineage: Bacteria > Actinomycetota > Actinomycetes > Actinomycetales > Microbacteriaceae > Rhodoluna. The sequence continues at coordinate 2,908 of JBIKJD010000078.1, read as the reverse complement.
GCCAAGCGCCCTGGTTGAAATTCGGCGAATTAAGGCGCGCGTGGAAACTGAGCGTTTACCTAAAGGAGCTGACCCGAAGCGTAATCTCAAGCTTGGTCCTGGCGCTATCTCTGATGTCGAATGGCTGGTTCAACTCATCCAACTCGCCAACGGTTCAACTCATCCGATGATTCGAAATCCCAAAACACTTGAATCGCTGATGTCCTGCGTAGAGGAGGGGCTAATTGCGGAACATGATGCGACCGTCCTAGCGGAGGCCTGGCGCCTCGCATCACGAATTCGTTCGGCGATTGTCCTTTGGGATAATCGACGAATCGATCAACTCCCAACCGACCGAACCGCACTTGAAGGCATTGCCAGACTGCTCGGCTACCCAAGGGGTAGCGCTACCGCTTTAGAGCAGGACTACATGGCATTCACAAGACGAAGTCGTATTGTTTTCGAGCGCCTTTTCTACGTTTAAGGAAAAGTGGCTTCGAGATCTCTCCCGAAGCCACCAATCAATGACCGACTAGCAGCCGAAGTAAAGTTCGAACTCGTAAGGGTGTGGGCGAAGCGCCAAAGGCTTAATTTCGTTCACACGCTTGTAGTCGATCCAGTTCTCGATGAGGTCCTTCGTGAACACATCGCCCTGAAGTAGATAGTCGTGATCAGCTTCTAGAGCCTGAAGAACAGACTCTAGGTCACCTGGAACCTGCGGAATGTTTTTCGCTTCCTCGGGTGGCAACTCGTACAGGTCCTTGTCTACCGGAGCCATTGGCTCGGTGCGGTTTTTGATTCCGTCTAGACCAGCCATCAGCATTGCTGCGAATGCGAAGTAGGGGTTTGACGACGCGTCAGGGGCACGGAATTCGATACGCTTCGCCTTCGGGTTGGTTCCGGTCATCGGGATACGAATCGCAGCTGAGCGGTTACCAGCCGAGTAAACAAGGTTTACAGGTGCTTCGTACCCAGGCACGAGTCGGTGGTAGCTGTTTACGGTCGGGTTAGTCCAAGCCAGCAGGCTTGGGGCGTGCTTCAAGATTCCACCGATGTACCAGCGAGCCATGTCTGAAAGGCCCCCGTAACCGTTCTCGTCATAGAACAGCGGCTTACCATCTTTCCACAGGGACTGGTGAACGTGCATACCGGAACCGTTGTCACCGAAAAGAGGCTTCGGCATAAAGGTTGCAACCTTACCGAACTGGTCGGCAACGTTCTTGACGATGTACTTGAACTTCAAGATATCATCCGCTGCCTTTACTAGCGTGTCAAAACGGTAATTGATCTCACCTTGACCGGCGGTGCCAACCTCGTGGTGGCTGCGCTCCACTGATAGGCCCGCTGCTTCAAGCTCAAGTACAATCTGGTCACGCATGTCGACATGCTTGTCCACTGGAGACACTGGGAAGTAGCCGCCCTTGAACGGAGTCTTGTTGGCTAGGTTGTTACCGCGACCGGTCTGAGGGTCAATCTCAACTCGGTTCGAGTTCCACGCCGCTTCATCCGAGTCGATGAAATGGCCAGAGCTGTTCTGGCTGTAGTGGTAACGAACGTCATCGAAGATGAAGAATTCTGCTTCAGGTGCGAAGAACGCCGTGTCGGCAATACCAGTGGAGGCTAGGTAGGCTTCTGCTTTCTTTGCAGTCATACGTGGATCGCGACCATATACTTCACCGTTACGTGGGTTATAGATGTCGAACACCACAACCAGAGTCTTCTCAACGCGGAAGGCATCTAGGTATGCGGTTGTGACGTCAGGAATGAGCTGCATATCTGATTCGTGGATCGAAGCGAAACCTCGGATCGACGAACCATCGAATAGCTGACCCTCTACGAAGAAGTCTTCATCGATCATGCTGGCTGGAAGATTGAAGTGCTGCTGAACGCCTGGAAGGTCGGTGAATCGAACGTCAAGGAACTTTACGTCGTTCTCTTTGATGTACTTGACAACCTCGGATGCGGATTTGAACATGGTAAATCCCTTCAAAAGATAACTCGGATGCGAGGCACGTCTTCAGGCCTACAAGCAAAGTTTACGATTGAGTTCAAACACTCCCGACCAAATCATGTTTCGGGAATGTAAAACTTTTTGCCTCTTATTTGCGAACCGGTCTAGCTCGTCGAGGGTCGATGCCCTTCGGGATTGGTATGTTCATTCCGATTGCGTTAATTCGATTTGCGACCGTACGAATCTCGGCTCGGTTGAGCTTCTTTGGAAGCTTTTTCAAAGTTTTTCTTAGTGCCTGAAGTTTTACAGCACGTTCCGATTCGGTGACGTAAACGGCGTGCACTGGTACGCCTGGGGCAATTTTCTGGAGCTTTTTTCGTTCAGCATCAACCAGAGATTGAGCACCGGCTTGCTTTCCCTCACCAACAAGAACAATGCCAGGTTTACCTACCACCCGATAGACCAGGTCCATAGATCTTGGGTTCACTGAAATTGGCTGGTCGCTGCCTCGCCAAGTCCGCTTTAGGAGAGTCTGCAATACAGCACCAGTGGCGCCAGCCTGACCTTCCCAAGAGTCGTACGCGGCTTTCTCTGCTCGTCTAGAAAGAACCCAAGAAAACGCCAAGAATGTGGAAAGAATCGTGGTGATTGTAAGCAAAATTCCGCTGAGCCAATCGCCACTTGCGTAACTTACTGTCGTGAAGAAAGTTCCAGTTCCAAGAACTAGGAGAGTAGCTCCAAGAATGAGCCACAGGTTCTTTCGGTCGAGTTCGATGGTTCGCTTAAGGACCAGGATGATTTGTTTAATCTGTCCTGGTTCTTTGGTTTCACTATTCTTAGCCATAGTCAAAAAGTTTAGTCGCCGACGGCCTGTGCGAAGCCTTGTTTAAGAGCCTCTTCTGCTAGATGCTTCAGGTTCTCTGGAATCTCAAAACCTTTTTGAACCATCGAGTTCGCCCAAAGCCGACCAGCCCGATA
>JBIKJD010000077.1:0-5188 GCA_044361205.1 Rhodoluna sp. | reverse complement strand
CCCGAGGTTGAATCACAGCCAGTCACTGGAGCTGGCATTCCTGGTTGCAGAGTCACTAACTGCAAAATAATCAATAACGAGCGACCAGAGTAACCGTGTCACCGACGCGAAGTATCGTTCCTGCTGCCGGATTTGAGGACTTTACATTCTTGAGGCCCCACTGGCTGTTGGGAAGGTTGGTGTCGACTAAAACCTTCAGACCTAAATTCGTCAGAATCTCTTGAGCCGCCAAAATACGCTGACCCACGACTACTGGAACCGTAACTTTGCTGGTTCCCTTGGAGACAGTGAGGTCGACCTTGGATCCCTTTGACAAGTTGAGTTGGTTCGGCGCTAAATCAATTACATTTCCCTTGGGTACGCTGTCACTGAAGGCCAAAGTGGTTTTTCCAACTTCAAGTCCTACTAGCTTCAATGCATCAGTGGCTGCACCAAGAGTCAATCCAGAAACCGCTGGAATCGCGCCGAGCGAAATCTTCAGATCAATCGGGGAACCTTCAGGAATCTCTAGTCCATCACTGCCGGTGTGGTCAATCACCAAGCCAATTGCAGTACTGCTGAACTGAGAGTCCACTGAACCAAGTACGAAGCCCGCAGTTACAACCTTGGCAGTTGCACCTGCCACATCTAAGTTTTTGAGTGACGGCACTGGAAGCAACTTCGGTCCAGACGAAATGTAAACAACCAACTTCCCGCCACGCCCAACCAAACCGCCCGCGGCAGGGTCAGTGCGAGTAATTAGCCCGGCCGCGATTGAGGCCGAACTCTCCCTTACTGAACTAATTTCTACTTGAAGCGGCTCCAGCGCTTCTTCAGCTTGGGCAAAGGTTCGATTGGAAAGATCAGGTACCGCAGACATCGCTCCAGGCCCAGCCCCGAACCACCAACCACCGAGGCTGCCGAGCAAGATCGCAACCAGGGACCAAGACAAGAAAGGAACTAACTTCCGCTTGGATTTTATGTTTTCAAAAGGCTCTAAGCTTTCCGTTTGCTCAATCGGCTTGATGACTTCTGTAGCCCCGGCACCAAGAGAAATTGGATCAATCACCGTGGTTCGGTTCCCCGTGTCTAGGTTGTCGAAGTTTGTAATCAAACTGAGCAGAGCCGCGGCGTCCTGTGGACGATTTTGAAGGTTCGGTTCAGTTGCCGACAAAACGACTTGGTCTAGCCCCGCTGGAACTCCGGAATTGATTGTGCTCGGTGCTGGAACTCGTGAGTTGGCATGCTGAAAAGCGATTTGCACATTTTGTTCTCCAACAAAAGGCCTGGTCCCAGTGAGCATTTCAAAAAGCATGATTCCACAGGCGTAGACGTCGGTCGCCTTTGTCGCAACTCCACCCGTCAGCAGTTCGGGAGCCATGTAACCAACGGTGCCTAATAGTTCTTGCGCCTCGGTTCGCGTGTCCACGTTCCGCGCAAGCCCAAAGTCGCTTAGCTTTATTCTTCCTTCGTTGCTAAGCAGTATGTTCTCTGGTTTCACATCTCGGTGGATGACACCAGCATTATGGGCGGCCTGAAGCCCAGAAAGAACTGCCTCCATAAGTTCAACAGCGCGGTTGGTGTCGATCACCTTGAAATCATCCAGCACGTGACGCAGGGTTGTTCCTGTCACAAGTTCCAAGACTAGGTAAGTGCTGTTTTCGTGCTGGCCTTGATCATATATATTTACCAAATTTGGATGGTTCAAGGCGGCCGCTACTCGGGCTTCGGTGAGAAACTTGTCAACAAAGGTTTGGTCTGCCGACAGGTGCTCCGCTAAGACCTTAACGGCTACTTGGCGATGGAGTTTCAGGTCCAGCGCTTCGTAGACACTTGCCATTCCACCGTGTGCCAAAAGTTTCTGGACGCGATATCGTCCAGACAGTTCGGTTCCGAGTTTTAGGTTTGCGTTATTCATTGTCGTTAGTCAATATGTTCCCACAGTTGCGATTTGTTTCCTTGAAGTCAGTTGGTGTGGCAATCTATTGGTGTGCAAGATGTTTTTTCTAGAGTTGATCGCTGGCTGACCGTTCCCGAAGTTGGCGAAGTATTAGGTCTATCGCCCGGCAAGGTTCACCGCTTAGTGGAAGAACATTCTTTGTTCTTTGTTCTTCGCGATGGAGTGAAGAGTATTCCGGCCCATTTGATTCAAAATGGGGAACCACTGCCTTCGCTTCCCGGCACCCTGAGCGTTCTTATTGACGCAGGGTTTACCTTAGGGCAGGCCATCGAGTGGCTTTACGTAAGCGATGATACTTTGGGCCATGCGCCAATTGAATCCCTTTTGGCAGGTCGAAAATCTGAAGTCCGACGGCTAGCGCAATCGCTAGCTTTTTAGTGTTCCCGGTTTACAACTTTTCTGGCTAGCTGTTCAAGCTGCTCTTTCCCGTTTGCGTCGATAGACATCGTTGCCAGCGCGGCAAGGCTTTCGTCGCCGTATTCCTCAATCATTTGCTCCACCTTGGCAAGCGCTCCGGAACCCTTGATGGTTTCTTGAATCAGCTTCACTTGTTCGTTGCTCAGATTTCGGTTCGACATCAGCTCGTCAAACATTTTTCCCGTCGCTGGTGTGAGTGCAGCGCGGGTGAGTGCGATCAGGATGGTCCTTTTGCCTTCTCTCAGGTCATCACCTGCCGGTTTACCAGTGATGGCCGGTTCCCCAAACACCCCAAGCACATCGTCTCTAAGTTGGAAAGCCAATCCAAGCGGGATAGCAAAAGCCGATAAAGCTCGGAGAATTGCTGGATCGGCGCCGCTGAATGAGGCGCCCAAGAGTAAAGGTGCTTCGATACTGTATTTAGCAGTTTTGTAAAGCATGACTCGGTTTGCTCTCCCAACCGCTTCACCCTTGTCTCGGGTGGGTCCCGCATTCTCTTCGAGAACATCTAGGTACTGCCCGGCCATAACCTCGACCCGCATTTTCGCGAATTCATCACGGCAATTCCAAGCGATTTCGCTGGAAGGTGCTCGCTTGACCCCACTGTCGAATAGTTCCGAACTCCAACCGAGCATAAGGTCGCCAGCCAAAACCGATCCAGCTTGTCCAAATCTGGTAGCCGATCCAACCCAGCCGCAAGCTTGGTGTAGTGCTTCAAATCGCTTGTGAACTGAAGGAGCGCCGCGCCTGGTGTCCGAGTTGTCAAGCAGGTCATCGTGGACTAAGGCGGCTGCGTGGAACATTTCAAGGGCAGCGCAGATATCGACGAGAGCGGCAGCACTTCTCTGCTTTTCTTCTTCCGACAGGGTGGTGCCGGCCGTACTCAGGCTGGCAACCCAAGCCCAGTAGGCAAAAAGTGCTCGGAATCGTTTACCACCGGTCAGTAGTCCCTGAATGTAGTCAATGACTAGCCCCAGTTCCGGCTCAATGGCGGTGAGTTGATTGCGCCTCGCGGAGAGAAACTCTTCAAGCCGGCGTTCCACTAAATCAATCAAAGTCTTGCTTTCTTGCATTGCTCTAGCCTAGACCCAGAGCCGGAAGTAGGATAGAGCCATGGGTCTTTCAGAACGCGAGCAGCAGCTTTTAGACGAACTTGAGCGCAGTCTGGGTGGAGGCACCTCGGTAAAGGCAGCCAGAAAGTTGGCCACTGAAAATGTTTCGGCCAAGCGGGTCATCGCCGGAACTCTCATATTGGTTGCGGGGATTTCTACCCTTTTGGCGGGAGTGATGACTCAAACCCTTGCACTTGGTGTGATCGGGTTTGTGGTGATGGTAGCTGGTGTTTATCTAGCTGCATCCACAACGACTCAAAAATAAATTCACTTTCTTGAAAAATCCAGCCCCTGGCTGGATTTTTTTTGGCCCAATTTTCTTGAACTTTGAAAAACTCCTCCATTTTACTCCACTCTTTTGTTGTCAATTAATTGCTGTATTTATAAAAATAATTTTGTAAAAAAAGGCAATAAATCGTGTATTTTGAAAAAAAGTGGAGTAAAGTGGAGTAAATGGGTGAACAACACCAGAGAAGGGAGGAATCAGATGACATTCAGCGGTCAGTCTCAGCCAAAGCTTGACGACAAGGGTCGTCTGATCCTGCCAGCCAAATGGAGAGAGGCACTAGGCGCTGGCGTCTATCTCACCAAGGGGCAAGACCGCTGTGTTTCGCTCTACACCGCTGCCGAGTTTGCAAAAATTTCCCAAAGCCTTGAAGCCGCAAGGCAAACCACCAAGGCTGCAAGATTTTTTGTTCGGAACTTCATGGCCTCGGCCGAGAGCGAAGCTCCTGATAAGCAGGGGCGAATCACCATTCCTGGGCATCTTCGTGAATACGCGAACTTGGGCAGAGAACTGATTCTGGCTGGCGTGAACAATCGCATAGAAATCTGGGACTTGGCTACCTGGAATGAATTCATGACCGAGCAGGACGAGCAATTCGCGGATCTCGATGAAGAGGTGATCCCTGGAATTTTCTAGGGGACCATGGACAGGCAAATTGACAAGCTACACATACCGGTTGCGATCGATTACGCAGTTGAGGTACTTGGTCCCTCACTTACCGACCGAGAGGCAATTCTGGTGGACTGCACTCTCGGTTTAGGCGGTCACACCGAGGTTTTCTTGGACTCTTTCCCAAACCTTTCGGTGGTTGGAATCGATCGAGACCCGGCCGCTCTAGAACTCGCAAAAAAGCGCTTGGAGCGTTTTGGTAATCGGGTCACGTTTGTGAACTCGCTCTATAGCGAAATCGTCGAGGTTTTGTCTTCGCTAAACATCGTCAAGGTTGACGCAATTCTCCTTGATCTTGGCGTTTCTTCCATGCAGCTTGACGAGTCTGAGCGTGGCTTTGCTTACTCCTTCGATGCACCTTTAGACATGCGCATGAACCAAGAGGAACCTCTTACCGCTGCCAGAGTTCTAAACCACTATTCAGAAGGTGAATTGGCGCGAATTTTCAAAGAATACGGTGAAGAACGCCACTCTAAAAAGATTGCCAGAGCCATCGCGGATTTCAGGGCCGAACACGAGTTTGTGAGTAGTTCCGAACTTGCCAACCTAATTAGCAAAATAGTTCCATTCATCCCTGGAAAGTCCAGCGGCCACCCTGCAAAACGTGTTTTCCAAGCTTTGAGAATTGAAGTCAACGCTGAGTTGGAGATTCTTAGGGAAACCATTCCTGCCGCTGTTTCCAGTTTGCGAGTGGGTGGTCGAATTCTTGTGATGTCATACCACTCGTTGGAAGACACCATTACCAAGTCGGCTCTATCCCGCTTG
>JBIKJD010000076.1:0-5254 GCA_044361205.1 Rhodoluna sp. | reverse complement strand
TTGACGTTGATTCAGAAATTCGCTGTTAGGTCAATCAAGACTTCTCCGGCCAGACTTAAGGACCTTATTGTTGCAGCGACGACCCAATCAATTGCCCATAGCTTCGAAGTACTGCAGGTAGCCGGGAGTCTTTTGAACAGCAATCTATCCACCGAAGCCGAAAGAGTTTTCGGCGTTACGCCAACCTACCTATACGGATCCACCGAAGTGGGCACTGTGACTCGTGGATTGTTCAAACCTACGGCCGCAAATAACGTAGGAACTCCCGTTTCCGACATAGAAATTGAAATAGTCGATGATTTTGGGAAACCTGTTTCCAACGGTCTTTTGGGGACCATCCGATACCGCAAACCCGGAATGCCAGAAGGCTATTGGCTAGACAACCAACGCAAGAGTCGCGGCTTCAATGATGGCTGGTTCTATCCAGGTGATTTGGGTGTACTGAACCAAGCGGGCGAACTTGAAATCAATGGTCGTGCCGACGACGTTGTCAATATTCGTGGTTCTAAGTTCAATCTCTTGGAACTTGATACTTGGCTTGCTGAGTTGGGTCTTTTCGAAGAATCCGCTTCTTTCTTGGTGAACGCCAGCGACGATAGCCTGACAGTTGGAATTGCATTCGTTTCAAGGCAGGATCCCATTCCCGAACTACTTTCTGAAAAACTAAAGGCTTTCATTCCAGACCTAGAGTTCTCGCATCTTCTCCGACTAAAGAACCTGCCAAGAAATCGACTAGACAAGGTTGATCGCGGGGAACTCTCTAGGCGTGTTGCTGAGATACAATTGAAAAACATTCGTTCTAAGGAATAGTTTTGAGAAAAATAACTAGCGTTGTCGGAATCTCCCTGTTTGGACTTGGTTCTTCGCTTGTGTCGATGCCGGCCAATGCCGCCTCGCTGGCCGATTGCGGAACTGCCCCATCAGGTGGAACTCTTTCTTTCTCAAACAATGTGTGTACTTTGAAATTTGACAGCGATGGCTCATACACTTTCATCACCCCAAGCGTGCTAAGCGGTCTTTCTGCAGTTATCTCAGGCGCTGGCGGTGGCGCCCAAGTTAATAACCTCAATGGGACTGGGTATGCCGGCAACGGTGGCAAAGTACTTTACGCAGACCTAGCAAACACTCCAGCAAATGAAATGATCCTGATCGTAGTTGGAGATGGAGGCACATCGGGTACTACTCCTACCGCAGGAGCCGATACCGGAATCACCTATAACGGCGGGCTCACCAACGTAGAAGCAGACGGAGGTGCAGCCGGTTCCATTGACAATGGTTACTGTGCCTTGAGCGGAAGTTACTCTATTTACGTGGGCTTTGGAATCGGGGCAAGTGGCAATCCCGGCTCAGGACCGAATGACACCTGCGTTTACTCGAGAGGCGTTAATCCTTCTCTAAACCACGCCGACTCCAATGCTGTTGCGAGAAACCTTGCTGCTCTTGCAAACTACAATTCGGAACTAGGCAAGGGTGGCTCATTAGTTGACAGCGCAAACGGCCAGTTGCCAGCCTTGAAATCTGGAGCAGGCGCAAGCGTGCGCATGAATACCTCAACATCTACTCCAGTTGGTAACGACGCCAAGGGTGGAGACGGAATTGCAGTTTTCCGCTGGTCAGTCGGATCTTCTGATTCACTAGCTAACACCGGTTCTGAAAGCACTAACCTCTTGACCTTAGCCGGTGGGGCAATTGCTGCCGGCGCAATCTTGATGGCTGCTAGAGGCCGCTCAAAGGGCCGTCACCGCGCCTAGTCAGAATTTATCTAATTGGTGGTCAGGTTTTCCTGGCCACCAATTCGTTTAAGCTACGTCGCCGACGCGTTCCCAGACCTTCGAGATTATCTGCCAACGGCCGTCGATGTGAATTAGTGCTAGGTAGTCCTGCATGATTCCGCCCATCATCTGCAGCTGCACCTTTGCCAGAGCAGCGGTGTCCGAAAGTTCGTCAAGAAATAGAATCACGTCTCTGCGCGCCTCGCCCTTAGATTGAGGTGATTCTCGATTGAGAACAGCTTCTCTGTAGACGTCGTAAGGGCGACGATTGAGTTCGCCGGTTTGGGCGTTGTAGAGCACAACGTCCTTGTGAAAGACACGATCGAATTTCTCCATGTCTTGAATGTGCATGGCGTCGAAGTAGTCGGCAAGCATTGCCTCGATGGCTGGTTTATTACTCATGGCTTAATTATCGAGCAGGTCGGTTACCAGTGCTGCGATTGCTGAGCGCTCGGAACGCTGCAGAGTGACGTGACCGAAGAGGTCTTGACCCTTCAGCGCCTCGATGACTGCGGCGATGCCGTCGTGGCGTCCAACTCGCAGGTTATCGCGCTGGGCAACGTCGTGGGTGAGTACGACCTTCGAGTTTTGGCCAATGCGGCTGAGCACAGTGAGTAGCACGTTTCGTTCCAGAGACTGGGCTTCGTCGACGATTACAAAGGCGTCGTGGAGTGAGCGGCCGCGGATGTGAGTGAGCGGGAGAACTTCAAGGATTCCGCGCTCGACAACGTGGTTGACGACCTCCTTGGAAACAAGGGCTCCGAGTGTGTCGAAGATAGCCTGACCCCAGGGATTCATCTTCTCCCCTTCTGTTCCAGGCAGGAATCCAATGTCTTGGCCGCCAACGGCGTAAATCGGGCGGAACACCATGATCTTCTTATGCGCTCTGCGCTCCATGACGGCTTCGAGAGCGGCACACAGGGCAAGTGCCGACTTACCGGTTCCTGCACGACCACCAAGGCTCACAATGCCCACATCGGAGTCCAGAAGTAGGTCGATGGCTAGCTTCTGTTCCGAACTCCTACCGTGTACACCAAAGACGTCTCGGTCGCCGCGAACCAGGTGAACCTGACCGTTTCGACCGAGTCTGCCTAAGCACTGTCCGCGGTCGCTTGAGATGACTAGACCGGTATTGACTGGGAGACCTTTGGTCTCTTCGATGGTGACCACTTCGTTGTCATAGAGGTCGTTCATCTGCTCGCTGGTGATCTTGATTTCGGCTTGCCCGGTCCACCCGGAGTCCACGGCTAGGTTGTTGCGGTATTCCTCAGCATGCATGCCCAGTGACGCAACCTTGACGCGCATTGGAAGGTCTTGCGAAACCACCGTGATGTTGTTGCCTTCGTTGGCAAGATTCATGGCCACTGCGAGGATTCGGCTGTCGTTGTCTCCAAGTTGGTAGCCGGCTGGAAGAACTGATTGGTCGATGTGGTTTAGTTCAACTCTCAGGGTTCCACCGTCGCCCACCTCGATCGGGAAGTCGAGACGTTCGTGTTCCTGGCGGAGGTCGTCTAAGGAGCGCAGAGCCTGGCGAGCGAAGTAACCGATTTCAGGGTCGTGACGTTTCTTTTCGAGTTCGTTGATGACCACAATCGGAATCACTACCGACTGCTCTTTGAATCGAAACATCGCCTTTGGGTCTGAAAGTAGAACTGAGGTGTCGAGCACGTATGTGCGCAGCCCCTGTTCCTGCTTCTTTGCCGATTTGGAACTGGTTGAGCTGCTACTTGGCACTAGGGCTCCTAATGTTCGTCTTGTTGAGACTCTAAACCTGTCAAATCCGGTTGCGTGGCGACACGCCTACCAAAAGTGGTTGTTCGCGAAATGTTTAGGCACCAAAGCGGCGGTGACGGTTTGCAAAGGCTCGCAGGGCACGAAGGAAATCGACTCTTCGAAAATCCGGCCAAAGCGCCTCTTCGAAATAGAATTCGGAATTTGCGCTTTGCCAGAGTAAGAACCCCGACATTCGCTGTTCTCCAGAGGTTCTAATCACAAGATCCGGATCAGGCTGACCCGAGGTGTAAAGGTGGTTGGTGATTAGTTCTGGGGTTAGCAGTTCCGCTAGCTCATCAACACTTTTCTCTTTATGGGCGGCGAGGATACTCTTCACGGCGTCGGTGATTTCGTGACGTCCACCATAGGCGACTGCCAGGTTGACGTGCATGCCGGGCCAATCTGCGGTGTGAGCTTCGGCGGAGGCAATGGTGTTGGCCAGTTTCTCTGGAAGTAGGGCGCGATCACCAACTAACTGGAGCCTCCAACGGCCGGATTCGGAAAGCGTTTGAACGAGGTCGTCGATGACCTCAATTAGGTCGTCGAGTTCTTGGCTCTTTCGATTTGCCACGTTGTCGGTCGACAAAAGATAGAGAGTCACCAACTCGATTCCGAGTTCGTCACACCAGCCCAGAAATTCGCGCGTCTTTAGAGCGCCGGCAGTGTGACCATCTTTGGCGGTGTGACCATCTTTGAGCGCAGCCCAACGACGATTTCCGTCGAGGATCACACCAACGTGCTTTGGGCGTGACTCGTTTGTCAGTCGACCAGCCAAACGCCGTTCGTAAATACGATAAATCAGGTTGCGCACGCTTCTAGGCTACTAGGGTTAGAGATATGGACCAGCCAAAGAGCGACGACACCCAAGCGATTTATCTTCCGGTTTCCTCTGGGTTCCCAGTGACTCAGGAAACCAAGCCGACTTTGCGGGGATGGTTGCACGCTGGAATCCTTCCCATAGTCATCGCCGGCGGAGTATTGCTGATTGTTTTTGGTGACGGCGCGGCAGCCAAGGTGGCCGGATCAATCTTCTTTGCGTCTTCCTTCTTACTTTTCGGAAACTCAGCTCTGTATCACCGCTTTAACTGGAAGCCGAAGACCAAGCTGATTCTCAAGCGAATCGACCACGCCAATATCTTCTTGCTGATTGCCGGAAGTTACACCCCAATCACCATGCTCGCTCTGCCCTTCGAAAAGGGTTTGGTTTTGCTAATCGCAATTTGGTCGATGACCATTCTGGGGGTTGGGTTCCGCGTCTTCTGGATTGGGGCTCCACGCTGGCTTTACACCCTGATTTATGTAGGAATGGGCTGGGGCGCACTTGTCTACATTCAGGACTTCATGGCCGCCAATTTACCAATGATGATTCTGATTTTGGCCGGCGGACTGGCCTACACAATCGGAGCGGTGGTTTACGCCTTAAAGCGTCCTAACCCATTTCCAAAGCACTTCGGTTTTCACGAGATTTTCCACGCGCTAACCGTGCTGGCATTTGGAAGCCACTGGACTGCGGCCCTACTTATTGGTCTTTCGCCCCTGGACGGCAGTTTCGCCGGCTAGCTTTTCCTGGATTTCAGCCCGGTAGCGAACCTTGCGAATTCGGCGAACCATGTCGGCAACGAGAATCGTCACGGCAACCATCAGCAAGAACACTGCAATAAATCCGATTACCCCTGGGCTGTAATAGATTTTGTCTGGGTCGTTGAGCG
>JBIKJD010000075.1:0-5280 GCA_044361205.1 Rhodoluna sp. | reverse complement strand
TGACCTAGTGTCCGCAGCCAAGCGCCACGTCATCGGTGGTCCTGGGCTTGCCGACTCAGCTCACGCTGACTTGCCAACCTTGCCGATTTCGAGAATCACGACCAGTTACCAAATCGCACTTGAGGTTAAGGACCAGCCAGGTGTCTTGGCTGAGGTCGCCAACATTTTCGCCAATCACGGAGTTTCAGTTGAGACCGTTGAGCAGTCAATTGCTTCGTCACGTCAGAACCCAACGGCTCAACTACTGATTGGCACCCACGATGCAAAAGACTCTGCTCTGACCGCTGTTGTTCAGGCGCTATCGGCCTCGAATGCGGTCGATTCCATAACCTCAGTTATTCGAGTGGAAGGCAACTAATGGCACACCAGTGGCGCGGAGTTATCCGTGAATATTTCGACCGACTAGACGTAGATTCTTCGACCCCAATCATTACCCTTGGCGAAGGTGGAACCCCGCTCGTTCCAGCCCCAGCGCTGGCTAAACTTGTTGGCGCCGAAGAGGTATACCTCAAGGTCGAAGGTATGAACCCAACTGGTTCGTTCAAAGACCGCGGCATGACCATGGCTGTTTCGAAGGCGGTTGGCCACGGAGCCAAGGCAGTTATTTGTGCTTCAACCGGAAACACTTCCGCCTCGGCTGCTGCCTACGCTGCCGCCGCCGGAATTGCCTCGGTCGTGCTAATCCCTAAGGGGAAGATCTCGCTTGGCAAGCTGGCACAGGCCGTTGCCCACAAGGCTCAAATTCTTCAGGTCAAGGGAAACTTCGACGATTGCCTCGACCTCGCACGATCGCTTTCTGAAAACTATCCAGTACACCTGGTGAACTCGGTTAACCCAGACCGTATCGAGGGTCAGAAGACCGGAGCCTTTGAAGTCTTTGAATCGCTCGATCGCGCTCCAGACATTCACGTTCTTCCAGTTGGTAATGCCGGTAACTACTCGGCCTATTTCAAGGGTTACACCGAAGATATGCAGGCCGGTCGTTTCAAGAAGGTTCCTGAGATGTGGGGCTTCCAAGCCGATGGCTCGGCGCCATTCGTTTACGGCACCCCGGTTAAAAACCCGGACACTATTGCTACTGCGATTCGGATCGGTAACCCAGCTTCGTACGACCTGGCCGTCAAGGCTCGCGAAGCTTCCAACGGGCGAATCGGATCGGTTACCGACGCCGAGATTCTCTGGATGCACCGATTCCTGTCCAACGAGGTTGGCGTTTTCGTTGAACCTTCATCGGCCACCGGAGCGGCCGGTCTTCTAAAGGCTGCTCGCGCTGGCGACAGCCTGGCCGGCAAGACCATCGTGGTCACGGTAACTGGTAACGGCCTAAAGGACGTTAGCTGGGCCCTCAAAGACGAGCGCGGTCGCGCCATCAAACCAAAGGTCGTTTCTAAGCGTGCCGAAGAAGTCGCCGAACGTTTGGGTCTTGCCTAATAATGAGTGAACTAATCGGCCGCAAAGTCTCGGTAAAGGTACCCGCCACATCGGCGAACCTTGGACCGGGCTTCGACACACTCGGTATGGCGTTGTCCTACTATGACGAGTTGGATGTCGAGGTCGTTTCCGGCAGCGGGGTCACAGTAGAGGTCACTGGCGAAGGCGCTGGAGAAGTCGCAACCGACGCATCGAACCTCATCGTTCGTTCAATAGCTCACGTTTTCGAGCAGGTCAAGCAACCTCTACCTGGTTTGAAACTAACGGCACGCAACGTGATTCCGCACGGTCGCGGAATGGGTTCTTCTGGCGCAGCGGTAGTTGCGGGCGTCATGGCTGCCAAGGGTTTGCTTGCAGACGTTGTTGACTTCACTCCTGAGCAGCTGCTGCAACTAGCAACCGATCTCGAAGGTCACCCCGACAACGTGGCTCCAGCTCTTTTCGGAGGACTCACCATCGCCTGGGAAGACGACAACGGTCCACACCACAAGAAACTAATTGTTCACCGCGGTGTGTCTCCGCTTGAGTTGATCCCTAACTTCAAAATGTCGACCGCGATTGCCAGGGCTCTCCAGCCTGAGTCTGTCCCTCACGCCGACGCGGTCTTTAACGTCTCCAGATCCGCACTTCTCGTTGCCGCGTTAACTCAGAGCCCCGAGCTTCTGATGGCAGCAACCGAAGACCGCCTTCACCAGGATTACCGTTCCGAGGCAATGCCTGAGGCTGGCGACGTTATCGAGTTGATGCGTAAAAACAACCACGCCGCAGTGGTTTCTGGCGCCGGACCGTCGGTGTTGGTTTTGGCCTCCGACCCAGCCGAACGCATGGACGCGGTTAAGTTGGCGGCGCAACACTTTCCACAGTGGCGCGCTTTAGTGTTGGCAGTTGACTTCAAAGGTGCTACTGTTATCTCGCACCAGTAATTTGGTGAGAAGCTCTAACGAAACATTTACTTAGAAGCTCCCACTGGTGAATCAACCGCTAATCAAGCGTTATGTGCACGCAAAGTTCGTGCCTAAGGTGACTAACCCGAAATCGAACCAGTCACCAAAATCTCAAGGAGAAATACAAACACATGGATGAAATCCAGCAAGACGCGCCGGTTACTAAAGGCCGCCGCGTAGTAGTCGACCCAGTCGTATCCAGCGAAGCCGCTCCATCGGAAGGCGCAGCCCCGAAGCGACGCACACGTGTCTCGAAGCCAAAGACCGAAGGCGAGTCGGCTCCTGCCGAAGCTCCGAAGTCTGAAGGAGCTTCCGAAAACCGCTCAGATAAGTCTGAGGGAGGCGAGCGCCGCGAGGGAAACCGTGAAAACAATCGTGACCGCGGTGAACGCAACGAGCAGGACGGTGACCGTAACGGCCGCAACAACCGTAACCGTAACCGTAACCGCGATCGTAACCGTAACCGAGGCCGTGGTGGCCGCGGTGGAGACTTCCAGGACGAGCAAGAGCCAGAAATCAGCGAAGACGATGTTCTAATCTCAGTCGCCGGAATCCTAGACGTTCTAGAAAACTACGCGTTCATCAGAACCTCCGGTTACCTGCCAGGTCCTAACGACGTTTACGTCTCGCTAGGCCAGGTCAAGAAGTACGGCCTGCGCAAGGGAGACGCTGTTGTTGGCGCCATCCGTCAGCCACGTGAAGGTGAGGGTCAGGGTCGTCAGAAGTTCAACGCAGTTGTCCGCATCGACTCCGTCAACGGCCAGACCGTTGCCGAAGCCATGGATCGCGTTGACTTCGGAAAGCTAACTCCGCTTTACCCACAGACCCGTTTGCGTCTAGAGACCGAAGCATCGAAGTTAAACACTCGAATCATCGACCTAGTTGCGCCAATCGGTAAGGGCCAGCGTGGTCTGATCGTTTCCCCTCCAAAGGCTGGAAAGACTCTGGTCCTTCAGGCAATCGCCAACTCAATCGCGGTTAACAACCCTGAGGTTCACCTCATGGTGGTCCTTGTCGACGAGCGCCCAGAAGAAGTGACCGACATGCAGCGCACCGTCAAGGGTGAAGTTATTGCTTCCACCTTCGACCGTCCTGCCGAAGACCAAACCACCGTCGCCGATCTAGCAATCGAGCGCGCCAAGCGTTTGGTTGAACTAGGTCACGACGTAGTGGTTCTGCTTGACTCGATCACCCGTTTAGGTCGCGCCTACAACCTGAGCGCACCTGCCTCGGGCCGCATCCTTTCCGGTGGTGTCGACAGCTCTGCTCTCTACCCGCCAAAGCGCTTCTTCGGTGCTGCTCGAAACATCGAGGACGGCGGTTCGCTCACCATCCTTGCCACCGCACTGGTTGAAACCGGTTCGAAGATGGACGAGGTTATCTTCGAAGAGTTCAAGGGAACTGGAAACATGGAGCTTCGCCTGTCGCGTCAGCTAGCCGACAAGCGCATCTTCCCAGCCGTCGACGTCAACGCCTCGGGCACCCGTCGCGAAGAGATGCTGATGAACCCAGACGAAACCAAGATCATCTGGAAGCTTCGCCGCGCACTTGCCGGCCTAGAGCAGCAGCAGGCACTTGAACTAGTTCTCGGCCGCCTAAAGGAAACTCAGAGCAACGTTGAGTTCCTGATGCAGGTTCAGAAGTCAATGCCAGTTCCAACCTCTGACGGCGAATAATGCTCGATTCGGTTAAACCTTTACTGGAAGAACACCAGGCGCTTCAGGGGCAACTCTCTGACGCCTCGGTGCACGCCAATCCTGGTCTAGCCAAAAAACTGAACCGCCGTTACGCGGAACTCAGCGCGATTGTCAACGCTTTCAACACCGTGAATGCTCTCACCGAAGACCTAGCTGCTGCCAAAGAGCTAGCGAAAGAGGACGAGGCGTTTGCCGATGAAGTAACGTCAAACGAAGAAAAGCTGCACGACGCCAACGAGAAGTTGCGTCGTCTGCTGATTCCTCGTGACCCGGACGACGGCCGCGATGTCATCATGGAAATAAAGGCTGGTGAAGGTGGTGCCGAGTCGGCACTGTTCGCCGCCGACCTGCTTCGCATGTACATCCAATACGCTAACTCAAAGGGCTGGAAGACCGAAATTCTAGACAAGAACGAATCGGACCTCGGCGGCATCAAAGACGTTCAGATGGCGGTCAAGTCTTCCTCAACCGATCCAAGTCAGGGAGTTTGGGCTCACCTTAAGTACGAAGGTGGGGTTCACCGCGTTCAGCGAGTTCCGGCTACCGAGACGCAGGGTCGAATCCACACCTCTGCTGCCGGAGTACTTTGCTTTCCAGAAGTAGATGAACCCGAAGAAGTTGAGATCAGCCAGAACGATTTGCGCATCGACGTTTATCGTTCATCCGGTCCTGGTGGGCAGTCGGTTAACACCACCGACTCGGCAGTTCGAATCACTCACCTTCCAACCGGTATCACCGTGGCGATGCAAAACGAAAAGAGCCAGCTGCAGAACCGTGAAGCCGCTATGCGCGTTCTTCGGGCCAGAATTTTGGCAGCTCAGCAGGAAGCGATTGATGCCGAACTTTCGGCGGCTCGCAAATCGCAGGTGAAGTCGGTAGACCGCTCCGAGCGCATCAGAACTTACAACTATCCGGAAAACCGAATCGCTGATCACCGCACCGGGTACAAGTCTTACAACTTGGACCAAGTCATGGATGGCGCTTTGGAACCGGTGATTCAGTCTGCAATTCAGGCCGACGAAGAGGCCCGCCTAGCAGCTCTGGGCGAGAAGTAATGCTGCTCTCCGAGCTTTTGACTCGGGGGTCTGAACTTTTGCGTCAGGCCGGTATCGAATCGGCTGAAGTGGATGCGCAGCTTTTAGCAGCACACGTCCTTGGAATTTCCCGAGGAGAACTGCAGTCGAAACTTTTCACCAACGACGAACTCT
>JBIKJD010000144.1:0-2793 GCA_044361205.1 Rhodoluna sp. | reverse complement strand
TTCCAGGTCCTCAACGACCTGATCTCAATTACTCCAGCCGAGAAGCTAATGACTACCCGAATTCGCGTTCCGGACTGGTACAAACTCGTCATGGTTATTCGCGTAGTGTTCGGATGGTTCCCAAGATGAAAAAAGCAGTAGTTATTGGTGGCGGCATCGCCGGTCTTTCCACAGCGGCAATCCTTGCAAAGAGCGGAATGGATGTAACCGTCCTAGAAGCCCGCGAGCGCACTGGAGGCCGCGCCTACACTTATGAAAAAGACGGCTTCATGTTTGAAACCGGCCCTAGCTGGTATCTGATGCCAGGTGCTTTTGAGCAATTCTTCAAGCTCATGGGAACCACCGCAGACCAGGAACTTAAACTGGTGCGCCTTGACCCTGCCTATCAAACTCTCAACGAGGGTGATAAAGACGTTGTGGTTATTCGCGAAAAACTGGCCGAGAACATAAAGCTTTTCGAGAGCATCGAACCTGGTGCCGGTAAAGCCCTTCAGCGCTATGTTGACTCTGCCGAGGACGCCTACAACATCTCGATCGACCACTTCCTTTACACGAACTTTGAGAACACCAAATCGTTCACTCACCCGGACGTTCTGAAGCGTGCAGTTACTTTCGTGAAGCACCTGCTCACTTCGCTCGACTCATTCGCATCCAAGCACGTGAAAGATGAGCGCCTACGCAAAGTTCTCAACTTCCCTGCCGTGTTCCTCGGCGCCTCCCCCTACAACACCCCGAGCATGTATCACCTAATGTCACACGTTGACATGAACGTTGGCGTGTTCTATCCAATGGGTGGTTTCTACACAATCATTCAGGCCATCGAGCGTCTCGCCAAGAAGCACGGCGCAAAGGTTCATTGCAACTCGAAGGTCACCAAAATTGTCACCGAGAACAATCGCGTCTCGGGAGTCATGGTTGGTGAGACTTTCTTCCCCGCCGACGTCGTGGTGGGTAACGCCGACCTACATCACGTGGAGACTCAGCTTTTGAAGCCTGAAGAGCAGACCCTTCCGCAGAAGTGGTGGGACAAGCACGAGCCAGGTCCTTCGGCAATGCTCATTATGCTCGGAGTGAAGGGCGCGCTGCCGCAGCTAGCTCACCACACGCTTCTAAACTCCAAAGACTGGGGTGCAAACTTCGACGAGGTTTTCCACAAAGCCGACGGCAAGCGCAAAGTTCCAAACCCAGCGAGCCTTTACATTTGTAACCCGAGCAAGACCGACCCGAGTGTCGCGCCAGCCGGTCACGAGAACCTTTTCGTGCTTGTTCCAATCGCTGCCGACCCAAGCATCGGTGGTCGCGGCGATGAGAAGTTTGAAAAAGCCGCCGACGACATCATCGATCAGATCGCTTCTTGGTGTGACATCCCAGACCTGAAAGAAAGAATCGTCGTTCGTCACTCCATGGGTCCTCGCGACTTCGTCACCGAACTAAACGCTTGGCAGGGAACCGCGCTTGGCATGGCCCACACGCTAAAGCAGAGCGCATTCTTCCGCCCAGCCAACGTGAGCAAAAAGGTCAAGGGCCTCTACTACGCCGGCCACCACAGCGTTCCTGGCATCGGATTGCCGATGTGTCTCATCGGCGCCGAACTTGTCTACAAGCGTCTAACCGGAGATAAGAGTGCTGGGCCAATCCAACGTGAACTGACCAAGCTTTCCGACCAAGAGTGGGTCGGGCTGAAGTGAATTACCTCTACCTCCTAACTTTGGTCGTTTCCCTGGCCGGGCTGGGGGCACTGGATCACAAACATAAGCTGGCATTCGCCAAAAACCCGAAGGCGGCCCTACTAGCAACCGGCCTTCCCTACCTACTTTTTGTGATTTGGGATTTCACCGGTATCTTTCTCGGGGTTTTCTTCAAAGGGGATTCACCATATCTGAGTGGACTCATGATTGCCCCAGAGTTTCCGATTGAAGAGCTATTCTTCCTAGCCGTTCTCGTTTACTCGACCCTGATTGTTGCCAACGGTAGCCAGAAGTTTCTGAACCGAGGTTCCAAGTGACCTACAGCGAAATGAACCTCATCTTTCTGGTCGTTGCTGTAATAGTCGCCTGGATTATCAAGAGCCGATTCCAGTGCTTCACCGCACCGATTGTGATGCTTCCGATGCTGATTCTCACAGCGGTTTTTGACAATCTGATCATCCTGGCCGGCATCGTTGGCTACGACGAAACCAAGCTACTTGGAATCAGTGTTGGAGTAGTCCCAATCGAGGACTTTGCCTACACGGTTGTTGCCGTGCTCTTGGTGCCTGCGATTTGGAAGGCTGCCAGTAAATGACACTCGGCAAAAAGCTGAGCCTGATATTTTGGTCGTCGAGACCTATCTCCTGGGTGAACACCGCCTTCCCATTCGCGGCTGCCTACCTTTTTATCGAGAGAAAAATCGACCTCACGCTCATCGTTGGCACACTATTCTTCCTAATCCCCTACAACCTTGTGATGTATGGAGTCAACGACGTCTTCGACTACGAGAGCGATCTGCGCAACCCTCGCAAGGGTGGCATCGAAGGTGCTCTGCTTCCAAAAGAGATCCATAAAACAGTACTTTGGGCGGGAGTCGTTACTTCCCTGCCGTTCATCGTCTATCTCACAGCCATTGGAAATTTGGCATCGAACCTTTGGCTCGCAGTCGTCCTGTTCACCGTCGTGGCTTACTCGGTAAAAAATCTTCGCTTCAAGGAAGTCCCTGTTCTAGATTCGATTACTTCGGCAAGCCACTTCGTGGGACCATTGGTGTTCGCGCTCTCGCTCACCAACACAACCCTGCTGACACCGGGTCTACCGGCAG
>JBIKJD010000153.1:0-2523 GCA_044361205.1 Rhodoluna sp. | reverse complement strand
TTCTCACGCATTCGGTGCCGTTCAGGATATCAAGGCAGATCGCGAGGCAAACATCGCCAGCATCGCCACGTTCTTCGGCGCAAGAACCACAACGCGAGCAGCCTTGGTGATGTACTTAGCCGCCGGAAGCTTGTTGCTAACGCTTGGAATGCCAGGAAGCCTTGTGGCAATTGCCGCAGTCCCATACATCCTGATTCTTCTGCCCCACATGAACATCACCGACGAAACCTGCGAGAGTGCAAACAAAGGCTGGAAGCGATTTATCTACCTAAACTTCTTCGCGGGAACTGTGGTTACCCTAGTTGTGAACTACCTGGCCGTCACTAGCGGATAACCCAGGTAATCAAAAACCTTCGATCAAACCTGCGGGCACACCGCGAACACGACAATTCAGTCTTTGGCTTGCGATGCCGATAGGCGGTGTGGCCATTGGGGCAAGTGCCAACAAACCTGGCGGTAGCGTTTCCGATTTCTTCGCCAGATATCTTCTCGTGGCGATAACCAATCCTGGTGGCGTTGTCTTTCCACTTTTTGCTGTGCCCGGCAGTCGAGCCGGAAAGTGCGTGCGCGATTTCATGGAGCAAGACCTGCCGGATTTCATCCAGTGAATGCAGGTCAACGAAGTATCTGGAAAGCGAAATTTCATTTGTTTCCCATTTACAGGCACCCAGCCTTTTCTTCGCTGAGTCAAAAGCAAACGACCACTTATCGGTGTCCAGGTGTTCACTCATGGCCGCTTTAGCCTCAGAGATAACCAAGTCGTAGCGATCGCAGCTGTGGCGCTGGATTCGATCCTTACCCGAGGAATACTGCCGCCCGGTTAGGTATCCGATGTCGGAGAAAAGTTCATTGGTTGTCTCATCGTCTAAACGGCAGATTCCGTTGACTTTTTTCATGTTCAGTTCAAAAAGTGCGAATTCGGTGACAAAGCGAAAGGCTTCAAGATATTCGTCATAGGAGCAATGGGCTTCACCAATTTGCCAGGTGATTCCGCAGGTTCGCTTCTCAAGATCGAACGCATCTAGGCTCAGATTCCCTAAGAATTCATCCCGATCCGTTACGTAAAAATCCCAGCTGGCTTCGCCAGTCGAAACTCGGGTCAAGGAATTCATACGACTCTAAGTTACTTCGCTTACGTGACAATATGCGCAAGGTATGGTCGATGCCGTATCCTCGCCTAATATTTACCTATGACCAAACGCAACCGCCCTTGGGGCTACCAGTCGCCAGTTGACGCTAAGCCTGCCGACTGGGAACTGCACCCAGACACGGTTGCGGTTCGTGGCGGTTTGGCTCGCAGCGGGTTCGGTGAAACCGGAGAAGCTCTATACCTTACCTCTGGATTCACCTACGACAACGCTGAGCAGGCCGCAGCGGCATTCGCTGACGAAACCGATCACTTCCTCTACTCTCGCTTCGATAACCCAACGGTTTCGATGTTCGAGCGTCGTCTGGCTGAGCTGGAAGGCGCCGAGAACTGCAAGGCAACCGCTTCTGGGATGTCGGCGATGTTCGCTTCCGTGGCCTGTCTGGTTTCGGCGGGCGACCGCGTGGTTGCTTCGGCGGCCATGTTCTCTTCCTGCTACGTGGTGCTTACCGAAATCTTGCCGAAGTGGGGCGTTGAAACCGTGCTGGTTGAAGGCAACGACGAGGCTGCCTGGGCCAAGGCTCTAGAGGGAGGAGCGAAAGCGGTATTCATCGAAACCCCCAGCAACCCGCTCATGGAAATCGTTGACATCCGAATGGTCTCAACCCTCGCTCACAAAGTTGGGGCAACAGTAATCGTCGACAACATAATGGCTTCCCCCGTTCTTCAAAAGCCACTCGAGCTCGGCGCCGACGTAATTATGTACTCGGCAACCAAGCACATCGACGGTCAGGGTCGCGTTCTCGGCGGAGCCGTCCTAGGTTCAAACGAATATATCAACGACCACCTCAAGCCATTCATTCGTCACACCGGCCCAACCATGAGCGCTTTCAACGCCTGGGTGCTGTTGAAGTCACTGGAAACAATGACGATGAGAGTTGAGCGCATGACTGCAACGGCACTGAAGCTTGCCGAGGCTCTTGAGAAACACCCGAAAGTTTCTTCGGTTAAATATCCGTTCCTAAAGAGCCACAAGAACTACGAACTTGCCAAAAGTCAGATGCGCGGCGGCGGTTCGATGATTGCTATCACCTTCGACGCAACCGCGGACCAGACCTTCAAGTTCATGAACGCGCTTCAGGTGATTGACATTTCGAATAACCTCGGAGACTCGAAGTCTCTGGCTACCCACCCGGCCACCACGACTCACAAACGTCTCGGCCCAGAGGTTCGTGCCAAGGTTGGAATCACCGATGGAACAGTTCGACTATCGGTTGGTCTGGAACACCCAGACGATCTACTAAAAGACCTGTTCCAGGCCCTAGACGCAGCGTTCTAGCCCTGAATTCGATCTAGCAACAACTTGCGCTCAGGCGCGCTTGAGCCAATCGAAATGCCGCCTTCAAGAGCGTCCATGGCTCTCTCAAATCGCTCTT
>JBIKJD010000074.1:0-5348 GCA_044361205.1 Rhodoluna sp. | reverse complement strand
ACGCCGATGTAGCGTGCCTGACTAGGAGTCAATTTAGTTAATTCGACACCAAGTGCGTCTAAATGTAAACGAGCAACTTTTTCGTCGAGGGACTTCGGAAGAACATAAACTCCGAGCGGATAGTCGTTTGATTTCGTGAATAACTCCAACTGAGCCAAAACCTGATTGGCGAAAGAGTTACTCATCACAAAACTCGGGTGCCCGGTAGCGTTGCCAAGGTTCATTAGTCGACCCTCGGATAGCACCAGGACGGATCTACCGGACGGCATTCGCCATTCGTGAACCTGAGGCTTGATTTCGACTTTCTCGGTTCCAGACAGCTTTGCCAAACCATCCATGTCGATCTCATTATCGAAGTGGCCGACGTTAGCGATGATGGCAAGGTGTTTCATGCGTTCAATGTGTTCGGTTCGAATTACGCCATGGTTTCCAGTTGCGCTGATAAAAATGTCGGCAGTCTCTACGACGGATTCCAGCGTTGCCACTTGGAAGCCGTCCATCGCTGCCTGCAGTGCACAGATGGGGTCTACCTCACTGACAATTACCCTGGCTCCTTGGCCCGCCATTGCCTCGGCGCACCCCTTACCAACGTCCCCGTACCCGGCGACGAAAACCGTCTTGCCCCCGATGAGAACATCGGTCGCGCGGTTGATTCCGTCCGGGAGGGAATGGCGAATTCCGTATTTATTGTCGAATTTTGACTTAGTTACCGAATCATTCACATTGATTGCTGGGAACAAGAGTTTGCCCTCTTGAAAGAGTTCATAGAGACGGTGGACGCCTGTCGTGGTTTCTTCAGTGACTCCGATGATTTCGGTGGCGATGGTCGTAAACCTATCCTTAGAAACCTTCAATGAGCCTCGAAGAAGTTCCAAGATCACGGCAAATTCGTGAGAGTCGTCGGGTGCCGTTACCGGAACCGAACCCGCCAACTCGAACTCACGACCCTTGTGAACCAGTAGGGTGGCATCCCCACCGTCGTCAAGAATCATATTTGGGCCGATGAAGGTTTCTCCAGCTGCTGAAGCTTCAGCGTGCCAATCAAAGATTCTCTCCGTGCACCACCAGTACTCTTCGAGCGTCTCGCCCTTCCAAGCGAAGACCGGAACCCCTTGCGGATTTGAGACTGTTCCAGCCCCAACCACCACGGCAGCAGCAGCTTCGTCCTGTGTTGAGAAAATGTTGCAGGAAGCCCAGCGCACCTTCGCCCCCAACGCGACGAGTGTCTCTATCAGGACAGCGGTTTGAACTGTCATGTGCAACGAGCCGGCAATTCTGGCACCCTTGAGCGGCTGAGCGGCTGAGTATTCGTCACGGAGACTCATCAGACCCGGCATTTCGTTTTCAGCCAAACGTATTTGGTGTCGGCCGGCGGTCGCGAGGTTCAAATCGGCTACGCGATAATCCAATTGAGTCTTCTCCATAAATCAAGTTTAGTCACAGGGATTGGCCCCTCATCACCAGTAGACTCGCCCACATGGGAGCATTTCGATCCACCCGAAACCGTCACGGACGGCCAATTCGCGGAGCCATGCTCGCCCATCTTTCGGGAACCCCTTCGCTAAGTTTTTTCGAGACGGTCGTTACTCAAACGGTGAATTTCTTGAAGGCGGCCTGGCCAGAGGAATTACAAAACCTTGACTACCGCGTAGCCGATTCGCCGATAGGGCTTGACCGTCAAACCGAGGTGCCCAGGTACCGAGTAAACAAGGCAGCTTTTCGCATCACCATTTATCGAATCCCGATTGAAAGACTCAGCCACCACAAGAGAACGGATCGCCTCGACGAGCGTTTTCACATTGAACAATTTGTTTTTCAAGCTGCGGCTGAACTTATTGGTCGGGAACCGCGCGATCTAATCCCAGACGAATACAAGCGCTAGCGCAGGGAAACTTTTATCGTGCCACCCGTGGCTTGAAAGTCCAGAACAGGTAAAACAGCAATCGTGCTGGAAATGTCGATTACCTGGCTAAGCGCGAGGGCAGAATCGGATTCGACCCGATAGGTGACGCCAGGCAAGAGCTCAATCACCGAGTTGTTTTGAGATGGGATTTGATAAGTTCTTCCGCCCAAAGTTAGCTTTGCGGCTCCTTCCCCTGGATTGACCACAGAAAGTTTGGAGATTGCGCCGCTTACCGTGGTGAAGCCAGAGTCTTGAGGACTAGGCATCACAGCAATTGCCCAAGCCAGATCTGGCTGTCCACTCCCAACGCGGTTGAAGCGCGCGCTGGCGTAGACACTTTCGTCGGAGTCTATGTGGATCGAGTAATTTCCATCGGTGAGATCTTCAAGGATGAAGTCTCGAACGCTTCCGGCTGGAACGGTTCCCTGAATCACAGTTCCGAAACTGGCTCCATCAGCCCCCTGAACCTGAGCCGTGAAGGTTGCGTCTTTAGCGCCAGGAACAAAAATTCGAAGCATCGGTTTGGTGTCGTTGAAGTTTTGATCCTGCTGAACCAAGTTGCCGAGCTTGGCGGTCGACCTCAAGAACACACCGGGTATTTCTACCGATTCGGACGGCTCTTGAGAAACCCCAACATAATCAAGCCCGCCCGGGGTTATCCCACGAATGGTTTTTTGCTGAAGCCACATTCCAACCGAAGCGCCACGGCTATTAACCTTGACCGCAAAAGTTTCAGCCTTGGGCGCGAATGCCGCCAGAGGAAGAACCGTAGCTTTTCCGGCGGGCGCTGAAATGCCGCTGAGACCGGTTCCTTGAATTTCGCCGTTGGGCCCGAATAGTTCAAGGCTCACGCTTGCATCAACGGAGGTTGGATTGACTAAAACCAACAACGCCTCCCGGCCCACGCTGTTATCCCCAGCAAGCAAAAGTCCTTCATTTACTCCTGGTGAGCAGTTAGCAACAGCTAGACCACCCGCTTGAGGGCTGCGAACGTTCTGCCATTGAATTGCGTTAAAATTCTTTGATCCAGATAACTCACCCGAAATCGTCTTGATTCCAGTCGCCGCGAGCGAAATCCGAGTTGCTCCATCTTTACCGAGAATTGTCGCCGTGCCCGATTGGGTGAAGTTTCCGAGTTTCAATCCGGTATCGCCACCGTTCACGAACACCGGCCCTGGACAGATAAGCTCTGGATCTTTGGCCTCAACTTGGATTGGTTTTGCTTCGTCTGCGGACCCAACTGAAAGTTGTGGCAGGTCGGAGAAAAACACCAGAACGGTTCCAAGACTTAGAACCGAAAGAAGTGCCACGACTCTCTTAAACATCCAGTTCACTCTCACTTTGGTCGATGAAGATAACCGAGTCTTTAGCTCTTCTTCTTCGAGGTCGAGATGGAATGGCGAGCAACAAGAAGCCGGTCAGCGCGAGCAACTGAATTGATTTCGTGATCGACCAAATATCTTGGTCCTCCAACTGGCTCTGCTCGGCTGAAGTGCCCAAGACCCTCCAAAGATCTCCAAATGGCGTGAGTCCAGCGCCCTCGAGCACGGTTGCTGCCTCAAGAGCGGAAACTAGACCTGCATTCTCGCTGCGGTTTGGAACTAGGACATAGCCGATTTGGTTCGATTTGAGAACTTCACCCTTGGCTAACCCGTTGGCAGAAACTAGGTCGCCAACGACCTGCAACATGTCCTGGTGCGCCTTCGAGTCATTTTTCGAGAATCGATACGCGATGTTGGAATCTTCTAGGTTCACTCCCGACAATTCGGTCCAGTTCGACAGATAGTCTTCGCCAACTTTGTCGATTACCAAGAGTCGTAGCTCGGTCCCCAGCTCGGCTTGCTTTTGCAGAAGTAACGGCGAAACCGAACCATCGCTCTGTGACACTTTAGTAGGTGTGATTGCTGCAAATCCAGCAAGCGGGACGGACGCAATCAAAAGGGAAGCTCCGATAATTCGCAGAGTTCCTTTGCCGATACCCGAGGATGCCAAATGGGCCAGCAATCCAATCAGCGTGATCCCCACGACCGCGGCGAGCGCCCCACCGGATGACGTGACTCGATCGATTCCCTGGCCTCGGGAAACTAGGTCGGCCGGAAACTCGAGCGAGGAGGAAACCATCAATCCTGCGAAAGCGAGCAATCCCACCACGATGATAGATAGGCTCACTACCCAGCGACGAATTAGCAGCGAAAGCATTGAGATCAGCAAGATCAATCCGAGGGGCCAGTGAAGCCAGTTTGTGATGTCCACCAATGAAGAGAGGGCGCTTGTACTTCCTCTAACCCCAACGGTGGGGTCCGCCAACAAAGCGAATGGCTGGCGAAACTCCAAAATTGCGTAGGCCACCCAAGGAACATAAATGGCACCCAAGGGCAGAGGAATCCAAAATAGGTAACCAAAACGCTTTATTCGGGTGGCAGCAACCAGAGCCAACACCACCAGCGCCAGGACGGCAGCAAATGGCGAACTTGCTCCCAGGACGGCTAACAAGATACCCGAAAGACCGACCCAGGACCAGGTTCTGGCGTCTGAGCGGGCGCTTCCGCTCCGACCGAGCCCAGCGGCCCTGGCTATCGAATAAATCAGCCATGGTAAAACAATCGTGGCGATAACCGAAGGCAACTCAGCTACTTCTAAGGCCGCGCCGAATGCTGGCAATACCGCGTAGAGCGAAGCGCCTAGGTTTCTGACCCAGGCTTTCGCACTAACCAGAGATAGCGCCTTCCAAGCAGTGAGGAAGGCCAGTCCTCGGGCAAGCCAAACCAGCAAAACCAGAGCTAGATTGGGCGCCCAAAAGGTAACGCTGCCGAGAAACAGAAGAACCCAGTTGAAAGGATCGGACGGTCCGAAGAAGCCGCCGGTAATCGGTTGCCAACTAGCACCAGCCCTCGCGAACAAATTGAACCAGTTGTCGGAAAGCGGAAGGGTCGCTCCGCCTGTGAGAGCAGCCGAGCTGGGAAGTTGCTGCCATGACACTAGGAGAAGCAAGGTGAACAAAAGCCACCCACCGGCTCGGGTGAAACTCTTGGATTGCTCCTCAGCGGGCAGTTCGTGATCGCCTCTTTCGAAAGCGGCAAGAGACTGTGCTGACTCTTCCTCTTCAACATCGGCCAAATTATGCGCTCGAACGGTGCTCCAGGTCGCTCGAAGCGGGTTGAGTGATCGGAATGAGGCTTTGCCCACCTTTTTTCTCGAGGCTAATCGTTTCGGGAAGGTAAAGAATCCCCAGAAACCCGCGCGCAACTCCGACCAGAGGTACCCTGGTCGCTTTTGTGCCAGCCTCCAAAAGATTCGATAAATGGTGATTGCGGGAAGCGCTAGCCAATAGAGAAATGCCAGCGGAAGAGCGTCATGAACGAGATGAATGTTAATCGATGCTCGACGCATTGCCGTCTTAGGACTTCCACTCAGCCAGGATCCGGATCTCTTCCCAGCGAGCGAT
>JBIKJD010000073.1:0-5356 GCA_044361205.1 Rhodoluna sp. | reverse complement strand
AAAACCTTCAGGAAATGAACACACGGGGAGTAGCTGGCAAGTACCCGGTAATCCTAGGTGGCGCTGCACTCACCAGAGCGTTTGTCGAGGAAGATCTCGCCGAAATCTTTGAGGGTGAAGTCCGTTACGCCAGAGACGCCTTTGAGGGCTTGAGCCTTATGGACACGATCATGCAGGTTAAACGCGGTGTTCCCGGGGCACGACTTCCGGAACTTCGTAAACGAAGGGTGTCTGGAGATTCGAAGCTAATTAGAACGGCCCCAGAAGACCTGCCAGCGAGGTCGGATGTCGCAAGTGACAACGAAATTCCTGTGCCGCCTTTCTGGGGAACCCGAGTCGTAAAAGGTGTTCCGCTAAGGGACTATTCAGCATTTCTTGATGAACGTGCAACCTTCATGGGGCAATGGGGCTTAAAGCCTGGACGTGGTCAGGAGGGATTGACTTACGAAGATCTTGTTGAAACCGAAGGACGTCCTCGACTACGAACCTGGTTGGAAAAGATACAAACCGACGGTTTGATGCAGGCAGCCGTCGTGTACGGCTATTTCCCCGCCTACAGCGACGGTAATGATCTGGTCATACTTCACCATCCTGCGAACCTTTCAACTGACGGTGGCTCTGGGGGCGAACCGTTCACCGAGAGGATGCGATTCTCTTTCCCTAGGCAAGAGCGAGACCGTCATCTTTGTCTTAGCGACTTCGTTGCCTCCAAAGAATCGGGTCAAATTGACGTTGTCCCGTTCCAGCTGGTGACAATGGGTGAACGAATTTCCGAAGAAACAGGTGTTCTTTACGCGGAAAACAGGTATCGCGAGTATTTAGAGCTTCACGGGCTTTCAGTTCAGCTCACGGAGGCCTTGGCCGAGTTTTGGCACCAGAGAGTGCGATCGGAACTCGGATTTGATTCAGAAGAGCCGGATTTGGTTGAAGGGCTCTTTAAGCTTGATTTCCGCGGTGCACGTTATTCTTTCGGTTACCCTGCTTGTCCTTCTCTTGAAGATCGCGCAAAATTGATCGAATTACTAAAGCCGGAAACCGTCGGTGTGATTCTCAGTGAGGAATTGCAGTTACATCCTGAGCAATCCACGGATGCGATGATCTTGCACCACCCGGAAGCGAAATACTTTTCGGTTTAGCTAAGTGGTTTTGGATCGTAGGACTGAATCGCCCAAACCCCAGCGACATGTTCAATCACAGTCATCGAAGCGTTTCCGAAGCGTTCACCCTCGCGAGGAAATTCGCCACCACTTACTAGGTCGATCACACGACGAATTAGCGCTCCGTGACTAACCGTCAGCACCCGTTGACCTTTGTGATCCTCTGCAAGGGAACTTAATAAGGACCAACATCGTGAAGTCAGTTCATCTAAAGATTCGGCCTCTGGAGCATTGATTCCGTTTGGGTAGGTTTGCTTCCATTCTTCGTAGCCCATGCCTTCCGCAATGCCGAATGACCTTTCCAGCAATAGTGGATGGTGACCAACAAATGGTGCATCCAGGTGCTTGGCAACTATCTCTGCAGTTTCAATTGCGCGAGCCAGGGGAGAGGAAATAATCTTGTCCCACTCTTGAGTGGCCAAAACCTTGGCCGCGACTTCAGCCTGGCTTCGGCCGTACTCATTCATGGGGATGTCACTGATGCCCTGAAGTCGCATGTCGATGTTCCAGTCAGTCTGTCCATGCCTAAGAAGGCCGACCACGGTTTTCATTGGAACTCAATTTCTCTTGGAAAGAATTTCGGGTGGCCCACCGAATCTGATGAACCACCCGTTAGTGTCCGAAAGGGGACTTGAACCCCTACCCTCTTACGAGGACTAACACCTCAAGCTAGCGCGTCTACCATTCCGCCACCCGGACTAACTTCGAAAGTTTACCATGACCATTCGGGCAGGTTATTCCGTTATTAGGCTCTTGACCATTAGGTTTGGCTTATGGCTAAAGATTCGCGGGTTGCACTCCAACATTTCATCGCAGCACTTGAAAACCACCTTTCGGCTGTCTCCGTCAGGGGAGAAACTAACACCGCCTCGGTCGAACGCGCATACAGTCTCCTGCAAGAAGCCTTCCTTGACTACGAAGAGGCCCTTCAAGACAGCTATGAAGAGTTACTGCCGTTCGAACTCGCTGAGGATGATGATTGAATCTATTCACCGCTTTAGTCCTAGGACTAGTTCAGGGACTAACTGAATTCCTTCCCATTTCTTCATCGGCCCACGTTCAATTGGCCGAAAGCTTTCTAAACGTAACGCAAGACAAGGCCAAGCTAACTGCCTTCATTGCCACCATTCAACTTGGCACTGAAGCGGCGGTGGTTATATTTTTCTGGAAAGACATCACCCGAATCGTGACCGCCTGGTTCAAGAATGGCTTTTCGAAAGCAATGTCAAACGACGCGAAGGTTGGTTGGCTTGTAATCATCGGATCGCTTCCAGTCGTCGTTGTCGGTTTGGCGTTTAAGGGTTTCATTGAGACGGACCTACGAAACCTTTGGATAATCGCAACAACGCTTATTATTTTTGGGATTCTGCTTGGAGTGGCAGATCGGCTTGGAACTAAGAAAAAACCAATCGAAGAGCTCACTGCACGTCACGGCTTACTCTTCGGATTAGGGCAAATGCTTGCGGTTATTCCCGGGGTGTCCCGCAGTGGAGGAACAATCACTGTTGGGCTCGCCCTTGGATACACGCGTGAGGCAGCAGCCCGCTATAGCTTCCTCTTGGCTATCCCGGCAGTTGTAGCCAGCGGACTTTTTGAATTTGTGACGACTGTCGACTCGCTCGATACGAACAATATTGCAGAAATTGTCGTGGCGACACTAACTTCGTTCTTTGTTGGTTGGTTTGTCATCAAATACTTTTTGGCTTATTTGTCAAAGGGCTCATTTATGCCTTTTGTCATTTGGAGAGTTTTTGTTGGGGTTTTGATTTTCGTCTTGCTAAACCTTGGATTAGTCTCTCCCTAGTTAGGCTCATCTGTATCTCTGAGAAACTTTTCAACTTCTGCCGCGAGAGCGTCCCCGGAAGCTAAGTCCATTTCATCCCTAGATTTCTCCAACTGAAGAACATATTCGCCAAGGTCATCGTCGGCCTCAGACAGTTCATCGACAGCGCGCTCCCACTTGAATGCTTCCGAGGGAAGATCGCCGTGAGGTAATTGAATGCCAAGAAAATTCTCAAGGGAATTGACCAGAGCCAAAACGGCTTTTGGGACTGGCCCATTGTGCACATAGTGCGGTACCGCTGCCCAGAGCGACATTGTTGGAACATCTCTAGTTTCGAACTCTGCAGCCAATACGCTAAGAATGCCGACCGGGCCTTCATAGAGCGACTTTTCTGCTGGGGTAACTTCACAGACAAAGTCGTTCGTGCTTGTCGGTGTGACGATGATTGAACGTGTGTGCGGAGCGTCCGCCAACATAGCGCCCAAGAAGATAACGGTGTCGATTTCCTCGGTGTCGGCTACATCGCAAATTTCTCTAGCGAACTCCAACCAGTTTCGCGATGGCTCGACGCCCAACAGGATTCTGAAGTTATAGAGCTCCTGCAAATTAGGTCGAAAGATCTGCGCGTTAGGCCACTTGAATTGACGCTTACCCTGCTCGTCAAGGAAAACCTGAGGCCTGGCGAATTGGAAGTCGAAATATTCTTGGTGATCCACGCTCGAGATAGCCTGGGCAGCAGTGCTCTCAATTAGGAACCGCGCTGCACCGCTGGAAGCTTCTCCGGCATCATTCCAGCCTTCAAATGCAACGACGAGGGTTCGTCCGGAAAACAATCCCTGTTCGCTCATGATCCTCCAAATTTGTCCGGCAGTAAAGTCTAGAACAGTCTTGAAGGTAAACTTCTTCCATGCTGTTCAACCGTTTGCCAAAGGCCGTGCTGTGGGACATGGACGGCACGCTAATTGATTCCGAGCCCCACTGGCTGAGGTCAGAACGTGAATTGGCCGAGCAACACAACGCCTCTTGGACGGAGGAAGACGGCAAAGAACTAGTGGGCATGAGTCTCGCCGATTCTTCGAAAATCATTAAAGAGAAGATCTCGTCAGAGATGTCCCACGAAGAAATTACTGCACACCTAACAGCGTCGGTTTCGGCTGGTTTGAAGCGAGAAATCATTTGGCGCCCGGGTGCTAAGGAATTACTTATTGAACTGAGACGGAAGGGAATCAAAACCGCCCTGGTCACAATGTCCTTACGCTGTATGGCAATGCAGGTTGTCGATGCCATGGGATTCAAAGCTTTCGATGTTGTGGTTGCGGGGGATGACGTTATCCACGGCAAACCCCATGCGGAACCATATCTCAAAGCCGCAGAATTACTAGGAGTAGCGCCGGGCGACTGCGTGGCCTTTGAAGATTCAATTTCCGGAATCCTCAGTGCCGAAGCCGCTGGGACTAAGGCTGTTGGTATTCCTAACATCATGATGATTCCGGCGAGAGAAGAACGGATTCTCTGGGACACACTAGAGGGAAAAACAATCAAGGACCTAAGGGATCTCTTCAAATGACCAACGACTACCGGGAGCAAACAACCGGACCATTCAAGGCTGGAGATAAAGTTCAGCTTTCAGGTCCAAAAGGTCGTCTCTACACAATCACGCTCGAAACAGATGGCGCCTTTGGCACCCACCGTGGCGACATCCGGCACAACGACGTAATTGGTAAACCGGAAGGCTCAGTAATCACCAACCAACATGGGGTTGAGTATTTAGCCTTACGCCCTTTACTTACTGACTTTGTAATGTCAATGCCCCGTGGAGCGGCGATTATCTACCCTAAAGACTCAGCACAAATCATCGTCGAAGGCGACATATTTCCCGGCGCTCGGGTTGTTGAGGCAGGTGTCGGATCTGGCGCCTTGTCTTTGTATCTGCTTCGTGCCATCGGGCCCTCCGGACGATTAGACAGCTTTGAGCGCCGAGAAGAATTCGCTGATATAGCCAGAGCCAACGTCGTAACTCATACCGGCAGAAAACCTGACAATTGGAATATCCACCTTGGTGACTTGCAAGATGAACTGCCTAAACAGGTTCACAAAGGTACTACTGATCGAGCCGTACTAGACATGCTTGCACCATGGGAATGCATCGATCAGGTCGCCGAAGCTTTAGTCCCAGGCGGTTTGGTGCTGGGCTATGTAGCAACTGTCACACAACTTTCTCGTTTCATCGAAGCCCTGCGATCCAGTGGACACTTTGCTGAGCCTTCGGCTTGGGAAAGCATGGTTCGCGGCTGGCATTTGGAGGGATTGGCAGTTCGCCCTGAACACCGAATGATTGGCCACACTGGTTTTCTGGTGACGGCCAGGCGTATCGCCCCAAATACGGTATTGCCGAACTTCAAGGCTCGCGCAGCAA
>JBIKJD010000072.1:0-5368 GCA_044361205.1 Rhodoluna sp. | reverse complement strand
ACCATCGACATCATCGGCACAGACCACGCCCCACATCCGGAGGAAGCCAAGGACTGTGAGTGGAGCGCTGCAGCATTCGGAATGCTTGGTCTAGAAACGTCTGCGTCGATTGCCCAATTGGTCCTAATCGACAGCGGAAAATCGTCATGGACGAGATTTGCGGAAGTCTTGTCAGTTACGCCAGCAAAAATTAGCGGAATGAAGCATCAAGGCCAGGAAATTTCGGCAGGTTCAATAGCGAACCTGGTCTTGATTAATCCTGAAGTCAAAAGGTTGATTGGCGACGGCGGCCAGAGCAAGAGTAATAATCAGCCCTACACAGGTATGACTCTGCCTGGTGCGATTATTCACACGCTGTTCCGTGGTTCATTTACGGTACGAGACTCAGAATTGGTAGAGAGGGTTCAGTAATGTCGAAAGCCATTTTGGTACTGGAGGACGGTCGCCATTTCGCTGGCAAAAGCTATGGAAAAGAGGGAGTCTCCCTCGGTGAAGTTGTATTTTGCACTGGGATGACTGGTTATCAAGAGACCCTCACCGATCCAAGTTATGCGGGGCAAATTGTGGTCCAAACCGCCCCGCACATCGGCAACACTGGGGTCAACTCGACTGACGAGGAATCGGCGAAGGTTTGGGTAGCCGGATACGTGGTTCGGGATGCATCGCGTGTCGTGTCTAATTTCCGGAGCGAAGGTAGCTTGGACGACGAACTATCGAAGTACGGCGTAGTCGGCATCCGCGGTATAGACACGAGAGCCCTAACCCGTCACCTCAGAGACAAGGGAGTGATGCGCGGTGGAGTTTTCTCTGGGCCTGCAGCTGAGAAAACCGTGACGGAGTTAGTTCACGAGGTAAACCAATCTATGCCAATGCTTGGCCGATCTCTTAGTAGCGAAGTTTCAACCGGCGAGAAGTTCGTGGTTGAGGCGGAGGGAAAGACCTTTGGAAAGATTGCGATTCTAGATCTTGGGATCAAGGATTCAACAATCCAGAACATGAGCGCCCGAGGCCTAGAAGTGCATGTTTTCCCGGCATCTACGACCGCTAGTGAGCTTCTTGCGATCTCTCCAGATGCTGTTTTCTATTCGAACGGGCCCGGGGACCCGTCGACTGCTTCTGGACAGGTTGATGCGCTTCGCGAAGTATTGGAGGCCGGAGTCCCTTTCTTTGGAATCTGTTTCGGTAACCAACTACTGGGCCGAGCACTTGGATTTGAAACATACAAGCTTGACTTCGGGCATCGTGGAATCAATCAGCCGGTCATGGATAGAACTACAGGCAAAGTTGAAGTTACAGCCCATAATCACGGATTCGCCGTTCGAATTGATGGCGGACCTGAAGTTGAATCGCCGAAGGGGTTCGGTCGAGTTCGCGTCAGCCACGTGTCTCTCAACGACAATGTCGTCGAGGGTATCGAGTGTCTAGACATTCCAGCCTTCTCGGTCCAATACCACCCAGAGGCAGCAGCTGGGCCACACGATGCAAACTACCTGTTTGACCGGCTTATTGACGTAATAAAGAACAACCGAAAGGCTAAAAATGCCTAAGCGTAAAGACCTCAAATCCGTCCTAGTAATTGGTTCGGGACCAATTGTTATTGGCCAGGCATGTGAATTTGACTATTCGGGAACGCAGGCCTGCCGAGTGTTGAGAGAAGAAGGCATCCGTGTCATTTTAGTAAATTCGAATCCCGCAACAATCATGACCGACCCGGATTTTGCAGACGCAACCTACGTGGAACCGATCACTCCAGAAGTGATCGAAAGTATTATCGCGAAAGAGCGCCCCGATGCCATCCTTCCAACTCTCGGTGGTCAAACTGCCCTTAATGCAGCCATGCGACTGCACGAGTTAGGAATTCTTGAGAAATACAACGTCGAGCTAATCGGGGCGAAAATCGATGCCATCAAGAAGGGCGAAGATAGACAGATATTCAAACAGCTAGTTCTTGATGCTGGAGCAGATGTAGCCAAATCAGTCATTTGTTCATCCCTGGATGAATGCCTTGACGCCGCTGAAGAGCTCGGGTTCCCGTTAATGGTTCAACCGTCATTCACGATGGGAGGCTTAGGCTCTGGCTTTGCTCACGATGTAGAAGAACTAAAACGTATTTGCGGGTCTGGTCTTCAAGCGAGTCCGGTCGGCCAAGTACTTCTGTCAGAGTCGATTCTCGGTTGGAAAGAGTACGAACTGGAACTAATGAGAGATGTCAACGACAACTGTGTCGTGGTTTGTTCAATCGAAAACGTGGACCCGGTTGGCGTGCACACGGGGGATTCGATTACCGTCGCTCCAGCCCTAACACTTACAGACCGCGAATACCAGAATCTGCGGAACATTTCGATTGACATAATTCGCGCTGTTGGAGTCGATACCGGGGGTTGCAACATCCAATTTGCTGTCGACCCAGACAACGGTCGAGTTGTTGTGATTGAGATGAATCCAAGGGTCTCAAGATCTTCAGCGTTGGCTTCAAAGGCAACCGGATTCCCGATTGCGAAAATTGCAGCGAAACTGGCCATTGGTTACACGCTAGATGAGATTCCTAACGACATAACTAGGGTTACCCCTGCAAGTTTCGAGCCAGCGCTGGATTACGTCGTCGTGAAGGTGCCTCGATTTGCGTTTGAAAAATTCCCAGCTGCCGATGCAACTTTGACTACCACCATGAAATCAGTAGGGGAAGTCATGGCGATTGGTCGCAACTACTCTCAGGCGCTCCAGAAGGCTCTTAGATCTCTTGAAAAGAAGGGTTCTTCGTTCCACTGGAACAAGACCGAAGAGACAGTTGGGTCTCTGCTTGAAGCAATCAAGACACCTACAGATGGTCGTATCGTTCAAGTCCAGCAGGCCTTATTGTTGGGCGCTTCCGCAGAACAAGTATTCGACTCAACGAAGATAGACCCTTGGTTCATTGATCAGATCGTCTTAATTAACGAAATTGCTGAACACGTTAGAAAGTCCTCGGAACTCGAAGCAGAAGTTCTCTCGGTCGCTAAGGAGCACGGCTTTTCGGATGCTCAAATAGCGCAAATTCGCGGCCTCAGAGAGGATGAAGTCAGATTGCTTCGATACTCACTTGGTTTGCGTCCTGTTTTCAAGACTGTCGATACCTGTGCCGGTGAGTTTCCAGCGCTGACGCCTTACCACTACTCAACCTATGAGCAGGAGACCGAAGTGGTTCCTTCTAGCCGCAAGAAGGTCGTAATTCTTGGTTCTGGCCCAAACCGAATCGGTCAGGGAGTTGAGTTTGACTACTCCTGCGTACACGCTTCCTTTGCGCTTTCCGACGCGGGTTTTGAAACCATCATGATCAACTGCAACCCGGAGACGGTATCCACCGACTACGACACCTCGGATCGTCTCTACTTCGAACCTTTGACACTAGAGGACGTGCTTGAAGTAATTCATGCAGAAAGCGCCTCTGGAGAACTTGTCGGCGTAGTTGTGCAACTTGGCGGTCAGACGGCACTGGGTCTCGCCAAGGGTCTAAAGGCAGCTGGAATACCGATTCTGGGCACCAGTCCAGAAGCCATCGACCTGGCCGAAGAGCGTGGCCTGTTCAGCAACATCCTCGATAACGCAGATCTTTTGGCTCCTGCCAACGGCGTCGCGGTTAATTTCGAAGAAGCCACCGAGATAGCCAACCGAATTGGCTTCCCGGTATTGGTTCGGCCATCTTTTGTTCTTGGTGGTCGAGGTATGGAGATTGTCTACGACCAGCCTTCGCTTGCAGACTACTTCGAACGAATAGCTCAGTTCGGATTGATTGGTCCAGGATCCCCACTCCTGGTAGATCGATTCTTGGACGACGCTATCGAGATTGACATTGACGCCATCTACGACGGAACCGAGCTCTATGTCGGGGGAGTCATGGAACACATTGAAGAGGCCGGAATCCACTCCGGCGACTCCTCGTGCACACTTCCTCCGATAACCCTTTCGTCTGCCCAAATCGAACGCGTGCGTTCTGCTACAGAGAAAATCGCAAAAGGCATCGGGGTTAGAGGTCTCATCAACGTACAGTTCGCTATTGCTAACGATGTTCTCTATGTGCTTGAGGCGAATCCCAGAGCCTCTCGTACCGTTCCATTTGTCTCGAAGGCTTTAGGGATTACGTTGGCGAAAGCTGCGTCCTTGGTAATGGTGGGGAAGTCCTTGGCTGAGCTGAAATCAACGGGGGACCTCCCTAGGGTCGACGGAACCTACATTCCCGCCGGGTCAGCAATTGCTGTCAAGGAAGCTGTTCTTCCATTCAAACGTTTCGCCACCAAGGACGGGCGTTTTGTAGACTCTCTCCTTGGACCTGAAATGCGATCAACAGGTGAAGTAATGGGCATTGACGTCGATTTCCCAACCGCGTTCGCAAAGAGTCAGGCTGCAGCAGGAAGCGCGCTTCCAAAGAGCGGGACCATTTTCATCTCCGTAGCCGACCGAGACAAACCGCAGGTATTACTACCCGTAAGACGCCTGCAACAGCTTGGTTATCGCATCCTGGCAACCGAGGGCACTGCCGCAATTCTTTCAAGGCACGGTATTTTGGCCGAGAGTGTTCGAAAGCAATCTTCTGTCGGTGACGGCCCGTCGATTGTTGACTTAATCTCCGCTGGCGAGGTGGATGTAGTTGTGAACACCCCTTCGGGTTCCTCAGCGCGAAGAGACGGATACGAAATCAGAGCGGCGACAACTGCCGCGGACAAGCCAATTTTCACCACAATCGCGCAATTGAGCGCGGCAATTGGCTCATTTGAACGGGTCATCGATGGCCCTTTTGCCGTTCGTTCCCTCCAACAACACTCAAAGGACCGCGCGGATGCTCTCGCGCAATAGTTTCGGTGATCGCCTCAGCGAAGCCTTTAAAACTTCTGGGCATTTATGTGTCGGGATAGATCCTCATGCCAGTCTGCTTAGTGACTGGGGGCTCTCCGATTCGCCAGATGGTCTTCTGAGTTTCTCTATGTCGGTAATTGACGCATGCGCTGGTAACGTAGCGGTTATCAAGCCGCAAGTAAGTTTTTTCGAGCGGTTCGGCTCGAAGGGCTTCGAGGTTCTGGAACGGGTAACACAGGAATCCAAAGCAGCCGGGTTGTTGGTAATTGCCGATGCTAAGCGTGGAGACATTGGAACCACTATGGAGGCTTACCTTGAGGCTTGGTTTGGTGATACATCGGGATTGTATGCAGATGCCCTGACAGTTTCTCCCTATCTAGGGCTAGGCGCAGTCTCGGGTGGATTTATTGAATGGTCGGCGTATGGCAAGGGCATTTTTTCACTGGTGGCAACTTCAAACCCAGAGGGACAGGGAGTTCAGGGTGCGATGGTTGGTAACCGCACTCTCGCCGCTGATCAGTTCGCGCAACTAGAGAAA
>JBIKJD010000071.1:0-5535 GCA_044361205.1 Rhodoluna sp. | reverse complement strand
AGTTGAAGGTAAGGACTACACCATCGACAACGGCTACGTGACTATTGCATCGATCACCTCGTGTACCAATACTTCGAACCCGTCCGTCATGCTTGCAGCCGGCTTAGTTGCTAGAAACGCTGTTGCCAAGGGTTTGAAAGCAAAGCCATGGGTAAAGACCTCGTTGGCACCAGGTTCAAAGGTAGTAACCGATTACTACGAGAAGGCCGGACTCAACGACGACCTTGACGCCTTGGGGTTCAACCTGGTCGGCTATGGCTGTGCAACCTGTATCGGCAACTCGGGTCCACTTGACGAGCATATTTCGTCGTCGATTCAAACTAACGACCTCGCTGTGACCGCAGTACTTTCGGGTAACCGCAACTTTGAAGGCCGTATTAGTCCTGATGTGAAGATGAATTACTTGGCTTCGCCTCCGCTGGTAATCGCATATGCTCTTGCAGGCACCATGAATTTCGATTTTGAGACCGATTCTCTTGGTAAAGACCACGACGGCAACGATGTTTTCTTGAAAGACATCTGGCCAACCGCATCCGAGGTCCAGGAGACCATCGATTCGTCGATCAGCTCTTCGATGTTCAAGAAGCAGTATGGAAGTGTCTTTGAAGGCGACGCTCGATGGAAGGGCTTGCCGACACCGACAGGCGCAACCTTTGCTTGGGACTCGAAGTCCACTTACGTGCAGAAGGCACCATACTTCGACGGCATGACCATGACACCAGACGCCGTTACCGACATCAGCGACGCAAGGGTTCTTGCGCTACTCGGTGACTCAGTGACCACTGACCACATCAGTCCGGCCAGCTCCATCAAGGCAGATTCGCCGGCCGGAAAATACCTGACCGGCTTGGGAGTTGCTAGAGCAGACTTCAACAGTTATGGTTCACGACGTGGAAATCACGAAGTCATGATTCGCGGAACTTTCGCAAACATTCGACTGAAGAATCTGTTGTTAGACGGTGTCGAAGGTGGTTATACCCGAGACTTCACTAAAGACGAAGGACCGCAGAGTTTTATCTTCGACGCGGCTGAGAACTACCGCAGTGAGGGAACGCCATTGGTAGTTCTCGGCGGAAAAGAATATGGAACCGGATCCTCTCGAGACTGGGCCGCTAAGGGTACCAGCCTTCTAGGAGTGAAGGCTGTAATTGCCGAAAGCTTTGAGCGAATTCACCGCAGCAACCTGATTGGCATGGGTGTGATTCCTCTGCAGTTCCCAAGTGGAAAGTCAGCCGAGTCTCTTGGTCTGGACGGCACGGAAACTTACTCGATCGAAGGCATTGTTGAATTGAACGAAGGTGTGACGCCAAAGACCGTCAAGGTCACCGCCACTCCCTCTGCTCATTCTCCTGCCGGCAAGGAAGCAATTGTGTTTGACGCAATCGTTCGTATCGACACCCCTGGAGAAGCCGACTACTACCGCAACGGAGGAATCTTGCAGTTCGTTCTTCGTTCATTGGTGGCATAATCCGGCGATTTTGCGGGTTGATAAAACTATGACACTACTCGATGGCATCAACGGACCAAGAGACCTCGACTCACTTAGTCAGTCCCAATTGGTTGACTTGTGCCATGAGATTCGTGAGCATCTCGTTCAGTCGGTCGCCAAGACCGGCGGACACCTTGGGCCAAATCTTGGGGTTGTTGAAACTACGGTTGCGCTTCACCGAGTTTTTAATTCGCCACAGGACCCTATTATCTTTGACACCGGTCACCAGTCATACATCCACAAGATTCTGACTGGCAGAAAGGACCTTAGTAGCCTTAGAGTCAAGGGCGGAATTGCTGGTTACCCTCAGCGCTCAGAATCGGAACACGATGTCGTTGAGAGTTCCCATGCTTCGAGCTCGCTATCTTGGGCCGATGGTATTGCTAAGGCTTTCAAGATTTCTGGTCAGAATGACCGCTTTGTGGTTGCATTGCTTGGGGATGGCTCGCTTACGGGTGGAATGACTTGGGAAGCTCTCAACAACATAACTCACGAAAACGACCGCAAACTCGTGATCGTTGTGAACGACAACGGGCGGTCTTATGCCCCAACAATCGGTGGTCTAGCAAAGCACCTAACGAACATCCGCACCGATAAAACCTACAAAAAGCTTTACAGGCTAAGTAAGAAGGTTTTCTATAGTTTCGGGTCAATAGGTCGCATGATCTTCAACGCGGCTCGGGGAGCGGGTCGGAGCGCCCTTGAAAGCATGGCACCGGCAAGCATGTTCCCAAACCTAGACATCAAATACATCGGACCTGTCGACGGTCACGACATCATTGCTCTCGAACATGCCTTCAAACAGGCTAAAAACTATTCAAGCCCAGTTATTGTTCATGTGATCACTCAAAAGGGCAAGGGTTTCGACCCTGCGATGCTTCACGAAGACGACCAATTTCACGCCGTTGGCAAAATTGACCCAACTACAGGGGAATCTCTTGAGATCTCGGGTGGAACGTCTTGGACTAACATCTTCCGCGACGAGATCGTTGCCATTGCCGACGAACGCGACGACATCGTTGGAATTACCGGCGCGATGATGATTCCTGTTGGTCTCGACTCTTTCGCTTCGAAATACCCCGATCGAGTGTTCGATGTTGGTATTGCCGAGCAACATGCAGTCACAGCTGCTGCCGGAATGGCTTTCGGTGGGATGCACCCCGTCGTTGCCGTTTATGCGACCTTTATCAATCGCGCGTTCGACCAGGTGTTAATGGATGTGGCTCTTCACAGAGCTGGGGTAACTTTTGTTCTTGATCGCGCTGGAGTTACCGGTCCAGACGGAGCCAGTCATCATGGAATGTGGGATTTATCGATTCTCCAGATCGTGCCCAGCATACAAATTGCTGCTCCTCGAGATGCGGATCGTCTCAGGGAAGAACTACGTGAAGCGGTTGCAGTCAGTGATGCTCCAACAGTTCTTCGATTTCCAAAGGGCGTTGCCTCGACCTCAATCGAGGCCATAAAGCGCTCCAAGGACGGTGTGGACTATCTGTTCGAATCTTCAGCCAAAGATGTGCTAATCGTTGCCATTGGAACCATGGCCACCATGGCTTTGAAGTCAGCTGAACTACTAAAAGCTCAAGGCATTGGCTGCACAGTCATTGATCCTCGATGGGTGGTTCCGGTTCCAAAAACAGTGTTATCCGAAGCCGCCAAGCACAGGCTCGTCGTGACAATTGAAGACGGCGTAAAAGTTGGAGGAATCGGCACGCGAATTCGACAAGACATGCGCGCCGCCCAGATTGATACCGCACTAAATGAGGTTGGTCTTCCTGACGAGTTCCTCGAGCACGCGTCCAGAGATGAAATTTTGGATCGAGTTGGGCTGACAGCCAAGCAAATCACTCACGACATAGTTGCTCAAGTTCTAGGTGCAAAGGTTCCTCATGCCCGACAAGACTCTGATGCGACTACTCCTTCAGTTGAAGAGCGTCGCTAAGTCTCTTAGCAACTAGTTCTACCTGCCATGGTCTGGCACCAAGCGTAATTAGTTGCTGGTCAATTTCCTCTTCCGGTTGCCACGCAAGCCGTCTCAAAAGGTCTGGTTGCAAAAGATTCTCTTGGGGTAATTCCGCGGTTTCTGCTATCTCTGCGATAACTGGGCGAAGGAGTTTGAGTCGTTCATCCGCTTCCGGGTATCGAGTAGGCCAGCTCCTGTGGTTAGGAATTCCTGTGTTTGGAACCTTAAGCTCAGGAAGGTCCTTTGCTGATAGGCCTAAGGAGTATGCCTCCCACCAAGTGTCAAGGTAAGTTCTTGAAGCCCGTCCATTGAAAGCCGAAAACGAAGTTAGTTCTGATCTCGATGCAACACTGGATTTGACCAAAGCCACAATCGAAGAGTCTGGAACCAAACGACCCGGCGAAACATCTAATTTCTCGGCAAGAGCCTCTCGGGCCGACCAAATTTCCCTAGCAATAGCAAGTCGACGAGCATCTTTGACTTCGTGCAAACCGGTCATGGTGCGCCATTTTTCAGGGCTTTGTGGTTTTGGCTTGAAGGTAAGAAGATTCTTGAATTCTTGTTTAGCCCAATCGGCTTTCTCGGCACTCTCTAGTTGCTCTAGGAGCACTCTAGCTAGCTCGGGGAGTACGTCGACGTCTAGTGCCGCGTAGTTCAACCAGGAAGGCGGTATCGGCCGGATAGACCAATCCGCAGCTGAGTGCTCCTTGGCCAATCTAAAGCCCAAGAGTTGTTCACAAGCCGCACCAAGGCCGACGCGGGGCAACCCGAGAAGCCGTGAACCCAACTCGGTATCAATTAATTCAGGAGGAATCAGGCCAACCTCTGCCAGGCAACCGAGGTCCTGAGTGGCGGCATGGAGAATCCAAGGGAGCTCGTTGCAGAAAGAACGAAAATTTGACCATTCTTCCAAGTCGCTAAGGGAAATTGGGTCGATGAGGAAGATATCGGTACCGCTGCGATGGACTTGGATCAGGTACGCCCTGTTGCCATATCTAAAACCGCTAGCTCGTTCGGCATCTATTGCTAAAGGACCAGAACCCTGACTTAGAGACTCTAATGCTCCAAGAAGTTCATCCGGTCGTTCTACATAGTAAACAGGCGCTAACGACTCTCGCCTAATCGGTAGTTCAACTTCTGCCTCTGAACTAACCTCTTCGGTCAATTGAGCTAACCCCTTCGCCGTGGAGAGACAAACCACTCATCATGCAGATCAGATCGACCCAAGCTTCCAAGTGGCCACTTAGGTCGTTATTTTTTGGGCACCAGCTAGCACGCAGCTCCAATTCCGCATGGTGCGACTGTGCCGCTAGGGTGCCATGTCCAACTGAAAGGACCCGAGTGGTTGTGCCACCAGCAACGTCCACCTCGGCACCATGTGATTCGAGCGATGTCATGAGCC
The DNA here is from genome assembly GCA_044361205.1 of Rhodoluna sp. Classification (GTDB taxonomy): domain Bacteria; phylum Actinomycetota; class Actinomycetes; order Actinomycetales; family Microbacteriaceae; genus Rhodoluna. Next base: position 681 of record JBIKJD010000071.1, on the reverse strand, counting down.
ATGCCCAAGCGATTTCTGATGAGTCATCGTCGAAGCCGATGTCGGTCTCGAGTGGAGACTTTGCGTAGAGAATCACTCGGTAATTATTTGTCCAAGATTCCTGCGGCACATCGTCCCAGAGCAGAATAAAGCGTCCAGTGCCACGGAAGATGGAAGAGTCTTCACCCTGAGCCTTCACATCGCAGGCGAAGGCGATTGCGTGACGAGAGAGGTTCTGTGGAGCATCGATTTGGTCGACGAGAACCTCGGGGCGAATGTTTGCGCGCGATAGCGAATTGGCAGCTAAGCGAAAATCTGCATTAGCGCTGGCGTCGACTTCTAACTCAAGCACTTTTCAAGAATATTGGGGTCTAAAGACTACTTCGCGTTGCCACGCCGCCAGATGGTGAACAAAGTCTTGCCAATCGTTTCGCTGGATGACAATGAAAGCTTTGAACCCAATCGTTCGAGTACCAAACGACCAGTCTCTAGTTCACCATCAGTTAGTGTCAGGCAAAATTCGTCAACCAAGTCTTGCTGAAGGAACTCCAGCGCTAGAGAGGGACCTACTTCTAAGAGGATCTTGCGAAATTCTCGCCGCTCCAATTCCGCGATAGTCCAGGCTGCGACTCCTTTGGATTCTGGGGGAGTTAGAACTAAGGCCTCGGCTATTTCTGTTGGGCGCCTGGTGATGACCGCAAG
>JBIKJD010000011.1:0-19587 GCA_044361205.1 Rhodoluna sp. | reverse complement strand
TTCTGCTGAATACTTTGAGGCGGTGAAGCCGGAGATCGCTTTGGGTTCTTACCTATCTCCAAATCCGGCAGCCCAAAACTCTAGAGATGTAGTCTTTGGGGCCGACGCGGCAAATGATTTGGGCCTAACCGCCGCCATGTTGGGCAAGACCGTGAAGCTGAACGGTCAAGACTTCCGCTTGGTCGGTGTTCTCGACGACCAGGCCGGTTTTGGCACATCCGGTCGGGTTTATGTGTCCCTTGATTCTGCGCGCAGAATCTTCAGCCAATACCCTTATGTTTCATCGATTGTGGTTCAGGCGGGCAGCCCTGAAGCGGTTGATTCTCTGCAGCTGGCAACCGACCGTTTGCTTCGCGAACGCTACGGTCTAGCCGCGGAAACAGAAGCGCGCTACACAATCACCAATCAGGCGTCGCTAATCTCCGCCGTAAGCAGCATCACCGACACACTCGGTCTATTGCTCACCGGTATCGCCGCTATCAGCCTAATCGTCGGCGGTATCGGCATTATGAACATCATGCTGGTCTCGGTTCGTGAGCGAACTCGAGAAATCGGCGTAAGGCGCGCAATCGGCGCGAAGCAATCCGATGTTCTAACTCAATTCCTCATCGAGGCCATAGTGTTGTCGGTTGCCGGTGGAATCGTCGGCCTCATCCTCGGAGAAATAGCGGCCTTCCTGCTCGCAATCATCGGCGATTGGACTTTCTCGATTCGCATGGACACGATCGCCCTGGCACTAGGTTTCAGCCTCGTCGTTGGCGTGGTCTTCGGCGTCTGGCCAGCGCGCACAGCTTCGCGCCTCGAGCCTATCGACGCACTCCGCTTTGAATAAAGCGATTTGAATTAGCTACTTATTGCTTCAAGATAAGCCTGTGTCGATGATTTAAGGGCTTGGCGTCCAAACTCAAAGTACTTTCTAGGGTCAACGACCGCAGGATTAGCCGAGAGGAATGTTTTGATTGCTTCGGTCATCGATTTATTTAGTTCTGTCGAGATGTTAACTTTTCTAATGCCAAGAGAAACGGCTTTCTGTATGTCTAGAAGCGCCACTCCAGATGACCCATGCATCACTAGGGGAACAGGCACTGCTTTGGCTAGTTCCGAGACCAGTTCAAAGTCGATTCTGGCGTCCTGACTGGTCATTGCGTGCGAGCTTCCAATTGCTACCGCAAGGGAGTTCACTTCGGTGGCTTCAACAAATGCAGTCGCTTCAGAAGGGACGGTTCTGGCGGTCGCGGCGTGAACCCCGTCTTTTCCACCAATTTCGCCGAGTTCCGCTTCTAGCCAGGCACCCTTTGATTTAGTTAATCTAGCCATTTGAATCGTCTTGTCGACATTGGTTTCGTAATCGAACTTTGAACCGTCGAACATGATGGAGTTGAATCCGAGATTCAACGATTCGTCTATGAGGTCTTCGTCATCGGCATGATCCAGGTGAACTGCAATTCGACTCGAAGAATTCTTGGCAATTGACAGCATAGCCAGACCGATGGGTTCTAAAGCGCCGTGATAGGCAACTGCGTTCTGCGACAACTGAAGAATTACATCTGCACCAGACTGCTCGGCAGCTGTCACGATCGCCTCAGCGTGTTCAATCTGGATCACGTTGAATGCGCAGACAGCTTTGTTCTTATCTATAGCTGTTTGGAAGAGTAGTGCTGGGTCTGTAATCGTCATTTGTCTAAAATTGCCGTTTCTCTGAATTTGTCAAACGCCTGAAGATCGATTTCCCCCGCCACTGCCGAAAGCACTGCCGCTGCGCCGGAGGCCAAGCCGTCGAGTAAAGCATCGTTGATAGTTTTCCCAGACTCGAAGGCTACGCACAGAGCTGCCAATAAGGCATCCCCGGCTCCGGTTGGGTTGCCTCTGACTCCGGCTATTGATTTTGCTTGAGTTTTGGTTCCATTTTCGTCAAACCAGGTGAGGCCATTTGGGCCGTCAGTCACGAGCACATTCCTTGCGCCCAAGTCCTGAAGTTTGCGAACGGAATTTTCCATGCTGGATGAAGGAAGAGCCTCCATAAGTTCATCGAGATTGGGCTTCAATAGGAATGGGCGAGCGGCTGCGGCAAGAAGCAGGTGTGGGCCTGACACATCCACGAAGGACCTAACACCGCGCTTTTCGGCCTGCCCAATTAGCGAGGGTAGATACGAAGCGGGCACACTGTCTGGAACGGAACCTGAAATGGCAAAGACCGACGGATTGGAGGGTGTCAGTTTGTCGAAGGCAGCGATTAGCGAGGTCTCAATGCCTGCTAGGTCGTGCTCGCCTAGCGAACTAGCCGGCTCATTGAAAACGGTTGCTTCACCATCAAAGACCGTAATGCTCTGACGTGTCTCTTGTGCGATAACAATTTCGTCGAAGTCCAACCCTTGTCGTCTCAACTCGCTAGAAATCCAGCGACCGGTTTCGCCACCTAAGGGTATTACTAAGTGCGGTGCCCCGCCTAGTGTTCTGGCAACTCTTGCGAGGTTGATGGACTTACCGCCGGCTTTTTTGGCGATTGAAGTGACTCGGTTGGTATTCCCAGGTATCAATTGAGACACTCCATAAGTTATGTCAACCGCCGGGCTTAGCCCGAGAACGATAATCATGATCTGGTTCGTGCCATCAGGCCAGCACCCAAGCAGGCGGCTTGGTCGGATAGGGTGCTAATCAAGATCTTTGGAAGTTTGTGAATTGAGAGACATTCTTTCAGCCTTGCTTCAACAGCGTTGGCAAAAGGTTCACCTGCCTGAGAAATCCCACCGCCCATGATGATGGCTTCTGGAGCAATGGTGCTTGCCAACCAAGAGAAACTTAGGGCTAGGGCGTCGACCATCTCGTTCCAAACCGCTTGGGCGTCGGGTTCGCCCGCTTGGGATCGTTTGAAAATGTCGATCGGCGCTACCAACTGCCCAGTTCGGGAGAAGTACGTCCTGCTAATCGCACCCCCAGAAGCGGTCATTTCTAGGCAACCTTTCAAACCGCAAGGGCATGGACGATCATTGCCAACAGATGCGTGACCAATTTCCCCAACCTGTTGGTGAGGTCTGTAAATACTGCCGTTTAGAACGATTGCCGATGCAATCCCGGTGCCAATCTGAATCAGTACCGAGTTTTGAAACGGGGCGGAAGCTCCAAGGGTTAGTTCGGCAAGTCCGGCTGCAGTCACATCATGGTCTAGATGAACCGGAAGCCTTGTTTTTTGGGTCAGCGCCTCGGTAATTGGCAGGTTCCGCCAGCCAAGCGTCCCAGTGAATACCGAGACTCCCAGCTGTGTGTCTACTAGGCCAGGTATGACTAGACCTACGCGATCAAAATTATGGCTGGATTGGTAACTCTTAATCAAAGCGCTAAGTGCTTCAATGGCGGCATGTCCGGTGGCGTCGTTCTGGGGCGTTGGGGTGCTGCGAGTGTCTAGAAGCTCGTTGGTCTCGCTCAGAATGGCCGACTTGATGGCCGTTCCGCCCAAGTCGATTGCGAGAATTTCAGACATTTACTTTCCAGTTAGCACGATTGATCTTGAAAGGTGACGCGGATTATCAGCGTCAACTCCTCTGCGCTCGGCTATTGCAATTGCAACTCTTTGCGCTACTACCAATAGTGCCATTGGGTCCCAAGAACTAGAAACAAATGTTGCACCTGTTTTTGCTACGTCTGCCTCTAAGTTTTCTGGAACTTCTCCAAATGCCCAAACCAAGCGACCGGGCTCGGCAACGGAAATCGGTCCGTGGCGGTAATCCATCGCCGGGTAGGCCTCTGCCCAGAATTGCGATGACTCGCGAGTCTTTAGAGCAGCTTCGTGCGCGAAACCTACGGTCCAGCCGCGCCCTAGGAAACTGATTTGCTCTGCGGCTACCCATTCTGGCTTTAGAGCTAGGGCCAAGGCCTCCTCACCCTGTCTAAGAACCTCGGAGAGGTCTTCGCCATAGTGAGTGCGCATGATTGCCAGGACGGCTGTCGCGAATCGAGTTTGGAGAACAGACTCTTCATCGGCGAAAGGAATAAGGATAGTTTCATGAGCGAAGTGAGTTACTGGCGAGTCCGGAACTGCAGTAATTACGACTGTCTTGGTGTTCTTGAGAGTTTTTAGAAACTCAACGACTTCGGTGGTAGTGCCAGAGCGCGTGATAGCTACGATGCGATCGTATTTGCGGGCGTAAGGGAATTCCGATGCTGTAAATGCGTCTGATTCTCCGAGACCGAGTTCTTCCCTGCGGGCGGCTGAAATCATCGACATAAACCAGGAGGTTCCGCAACCCACAAACGCCACTCGTTCTCCTTTGGCGGGAAGAAGGTGCGAGAACGCCTTGTAGGCTTCAATAGCTTCTCGCCAAATTACTGGTTGGCTAAAAATCTCTTCAGTTGCCTTTACGGCCATTTGATAACTCCTCAATCTAATTTGCGGAAAATCTTTAGATTATGTGTCGATTATCACCTAATCAATCAAAAAACGCCAACCAAAATGCCAAGTTATTGCATATCTGTTATGAAAATTCAGGGTTAATTGGATCAAAATACTCACTAAAGCCCTAGAAATAGGCGCTTTAGGGCAGATTGTGCTCAAGCAAACTTTTGCTGTAATGCAATCGTTATCTATCAAATTACGACATTTACAAAATAAATTGCTAGCATGACGAGTGGAGCCCGTGTGAAAGCAAGGGATATTCCCTGAAAACCGAAAGGAACGCAATGAAGTTCAAGTCTGTGGCTAAGGCCACCGCAGTTGCACTAACCGGACTGCTTACTATGGCTGGCCTAAATGGCTGTGCTGCAGAAGCCGGTCCAGTCACCATTCGCGTGGTTGCCGCTCAGTACACCGATGAGATGCAGCCATACTTTGATGACCTAGTTGAAAGATTCGAGGCAGACAACGCAAACATCACTGTTGAAGTTGAAGTTGTTAGCTGGAATGACATCGACCAGAAACTAAAGACCATGGTTCAGACCAATGACCTACCAGACATTGGAAACCTGAACTACTTCTCAAGCTTTGCTGCAGATGGGCTTCTTTACACTGCTGAAGAGCTTTTGCCTGCAGACGTACTTGCAGACATGATCCCAACCTTCATGGACAACTCGAAGTACGAAGGCACCGCATACGCTGTGCCAGACCTAGCTTCGGCTCGTCTGTTCTTCTACAACAAGGACCACTTTGCTAAGGCTGGCGTTACTGCTGACGACATCAAGACTTGGGACGGCCTAAAGGCTGCTGCCGAGAAGATTAAGGCCGCAGTTCCAGGCGTTACTCCACTAGCATTGCCACTTGGTGCTGAAGAAGCTCAGGCTGAATTCATGATTTGGGCTAACAGCAATGACGGTGGCGTTTACAAGGATGGTAAGTACACCATCACAGACCCAAAGAACGTAGAAACTCTTGAGTTCCTGCAGGGTCTAACCGCTGCTGGTCTAACCAACCCAAACCCAGCAACCTTTAACCGCACCGACGGCGCATTCGCACTGTTCGCTGAGGGTAAAGCGTCAATGCTAAACGGCGCCATCTTCCTTCCATCAGTTTTGGAAGAAAAGGGCAGCAAGGTTGACTACGGAATTGCTCCGTTCCCAACCAACCGTGCAGATGGAACCTCGATCACCCTTGGTGTCCAGGACTACTTCTTTGGTTTCAAGAAAGACGGAAACAAGGACGCAGTTCAGAAGTTCATGGCTTTCCTATATGAGCCAGACAACTACGCTGGATTCCTAAAGGCTGCTGGTGGATTCCTACCTGCAACCAAGTCCGCCGGAGAATCAATGTCAAGCGACCCAGCTTTGGCTCCTTACATTGCCGTTCTACCTAACGCTGTGTTCTACCCAGGTTCTGAAGAGACCTGGCCTGCAGTTCAGGGTGAAATCCAGCAGACCATTGGTAAAGCAGTGCAAAAGGGCGCCGACATTGCCGGCATCTTGGCAGCAATCGAAGCCAAGACCAAGTAGCACCAGCTAGTCAACAAAAGAAAGAGGGCGGAGTCTGGGAAACCAGGCTCCGCCATCTTCTTTAGAGCAACACAATAGAGTTATAGGAAACTCGAAGAGGAGTGAATATGAAGCTGCAAATAAGCCGTAGATGGAAGGCGTTTCTAAAAGGACCGCTTCCGTGGCTGATGCCGATGCTTCTGATGATTTTCGGGGTAGTCCTTTGGCCTGTCGTTGAGATGGTTCGCACTTCGCTCCTAAAAATCTCCTCATCTGGGCGTGAACGCGGTTTCATTGGCTTCGAAAACTACGCAGAGCTCTTTGCCAACACACATCTAGTAGGGGCAATCCTTAGAACCATTGTTTGGGTCGTCGCAGTTGTTTCGATCACTATTTTCATCTCATTGTTCTTGGCTCAGCTATTGAACGCCAACTTCCCTGGTCGTCGCTTCGTTCGCTGGGCAATCATTGTCCCTTGGGCCGCCTCAGTCATAATGACGGCGACGACTTTCCGCTGGATGCTCGATGGCTACTACGGCGTCATCAACCGCGTCATGATCGACCTCGGATGGTCTAAGGAAGGGGTCGACTGGCTTGGAACAGCAGAAACCTCAATTCCCTGGCTCATCGTGGTAGCTGTGTTCGTTTCCCTACCTTTTACAACTTTTGTAATCCTCGCGGGTTTGCAAACAATCCCAACCGAAATTTATGAGGCAGCCCGCGTCGATGGAGCTGGATTGTGGAAGACCTACTTCGGTATCACGCTTCCCAACCTGACCGGCGCGCTTTTTGTTGCGGCCATCATCAACCTAATCAACGTCTTCAACTCATTCCCGATCATATGGGTGATGACCGGCGGGGGCCCAGGCTACGACACCGACTCAACCACGACCCTGATGTACAAATTAGCCTTCCGCTCGCAAGAGGTGGGGCAGTCGGCGGCTTTGTCGGTAATTAACTTCATGATCATCTTGCTTTTCGTTGCTCTCTATCTGAGAGCGACCGGCTGGAACAAGAAGGAGAAAAACTAATGAAACTCCTAAAGAAAAGTTCACTAACACTCACCGGGGCAGTAGTCGCCTTTGTTTTCCTCCTACCCTATTTGAGAATGTTCTTCACCTCGGTGACACCCTCTGACGAGCTCTATCAAATACCAGCGGAATACTTCCCAACTCGATTCGAGTGGAATAACTTTATTGATGTTTGGGATTCTGCCCCTGTCGCCGACTATCTCAGGAATTCGATAGTCATCGCTTCACTGTCAACAATTCTCGCGATGCTTGTTGCCATACCGGCCGCCTACTATCTCGCTCGCTTCAAGTTCAAAGGCAGGGGATTTGTTCTTCTGCTTGTTCTGGTGACGCAGATGTTCGCCCCAACCTCTCTAGTGATAGGACTATACCGAGAGTTCGTCGCACTTGGACTGGTTAATAGTTATCTTTCCTTGGTGCTCGTAAACGCGGCTTTCAATCTCGCATTCTCGGTCTGGATTCTGACCGGGTTCTTCTCAGGAATTCCCGAAGAAATCGAAGAAGCCGCGATGCTCGACGGCTCAAACCGTTTCCAGGTCTTGATGCGCGTGACCCTACCGCTCGCGCTGCCCGGTCTTCTCACCGCGATCATTTTCACTTTCATCTCTGCATGGAATGAGTTTGTGGTGGCTCTGACACTAACCAGCTCACAAGACGTAAGACCTCTTACCGTCGGTATCACAAACTTCATCGGTCTTTACGAAGTCCAATGGCACTACCTCTTTGCAGTCTCACTAATTGCGGTCGTACCAGTAGTAATCCTCTTTATTTCTATCGAAAAGTGGTTGGTCAGTGGCCTTACCTCTGGCGGAATAAAATAGACCTCTAGGAAAGGTGCTACTTCGTGTCTCGAAATGAGCGAATGAACTTAATCCTTGGCCTGGTCGCCAAGCGTGGTTCATTGGACGTTCAGGAAGCATCCGACGAGCTCAAAGTATCCTTAGCCACAATCCGGCGCGATTTTGACGCCCTAGCTGCAAAGCAGTTGCTGAACCGAACGCATGGCGGGGTTCAGGCTACCGGCGCCTCCTACGATTTACCTCTTCGCTACAAGACTGCAAAAGGCGCAACTGGGAAACTTGGGATTGCTAAGACAGCGGCCTCTCTAGTCAAGAGAGGCGACGTCGTGGCGCTAAACGGTGGAACCACCACGACCGAGATTGCAAGAGCGTTGGCGGCGTCGCCTCACTTGGCGAACAACGACGGCAAGGTTGCACTGACCATTGTGACGAACGCTATCAACATCGCTACCGAGTTGGTTGTTCATCCACAAATTAAAGTCGTGGTCACCGGAGGTGTGGCCAGACCAAAATCTTACGAACTCATCGGTGACTACGCTGCTGGGCTTCTCGAGGGCCTAGTCTTTGACATTGCCTTTGTTGGTGTGAATGCTGTTGATCCAAAGGTCGGTGCTACCGCAAACCATGAAGCAGAGGCGAAGATAAACCAGTTGCTTGCTGAGAGCGCGGCCAAGGTCTACGTTGTGACTATCGCTGAGAAAATCGGAGAACGGGCGTTTGCCCGAATTATCAAGCCACACCAGATCAACGCTATTCTCACCGATTCTCCAATATCGGAGGAACTCCAAACCGGCTTTAACAGCGAAGGCGTAGAAGTAATTGTCTGCCGATAAAACACTGATTCACAACGCCAACGCCCTAATTGCGGGAGAGTTCCGTTCCAAAAGCTGGGTTCTTTTTTCAGACCGAATAGAAGCCATCGGGGTCGGTCCTACCTGGTCAGAGCATGCCTCGGGGGCTGCAGTGTTGGATGCTGAGAACAAGTTGCTTACTCCGGGCCTAATCGATACCCATGTTCACGGCGGGGGTGGGTTTTCTGCGGAGGACGGCGCCGACGGCATTAGGGGGCTAATAGCGTTCCACAAGAAACAAGGAACCACGTCGTTTATCGTGAGTCTGGTAACCAATGAACTCGGTGTGATGGAGCAAATCCTCAGGGATGCTGCTGAGGTTGCCGAGATTGAGCCCGCTCTAGTCGGTATCCATCTTGAGGGACCTTTTCTTTCACACACGCACAAGGGTGCTCACAACCCTCTGGCGCTGTTGAGCCCAACTCCCGAATCTCTGCAGAAATTAATAGCAGCTGGTCGAGGCGTTGTGAAGTCAATAACGATTGCTCCAGAACTTTTCAATCAGGAGTGCCTAGATGTTCTTCTCAGGGCCAACATTAAAATCTGCGTGGGCCATACCGACGCTGATTTAGACCTAGCCTCGGAAGCGTTTGGAACCTATTCCAAGATTCTCACCCACGCTTTCAACGGAATGAGACCGATTCATCATCGCGCTCCTGGACCGGTGATAGCAGCAATAGAAACAGTAGGTACCTGGCTAGAACTAATCGCGGACGGCGTCCACGTGGATCGTAGAGTTGCCAAGCTTCTGCCAAGCGAGAGTGTGATTCTTGTTACGGACGCAATGTCCGCAGCGGGTCAGCCAGATGGAGAGTACCACCTCGGACAAATGGATGTTGCGGTTCAGGAGGGTGTGGCTAAAACCAAATCAGGTTCGATTGCCGGCTCAACACTTACTTTGGCCCGGGCTGTCGCGAACTATTCCCAGTGGGCGAACTCCGAGGTTGCCGCATTCACAGCGGCTACCGCTAACCCCGCAGCGGCCTATGACTTGGCTGACCGGGGTGCAATCGAGGTGGGGAAAAAAGCCCACTTAGTTTTGTGGTCGGATTCAATCGATGTAGTTCGCGTCTGGCGGGATGGCTCCGGGTTTTGATCACAGCTGGAATCGATCTGGCAGCTGAACCTAAAGGTACTGCGCTAGCGCTGATCGAATGGGCTGGCAATAAGGCTACGTTAGTTGAGCTGAGTGTAGGCACTGAAGATAAGAACCTCATCGAGAAGACGTCCGCGGCCGAGAAAATTGGCATCGACTGCGCCCTCGGATGGCCAGTGGACTTTATTGAATTCCTGAATCGGCAGACCAAACTGGATAGCAACACCGGGGGTATTGAAGGCGACATAGCTTGGCGCAGAAGAATTGCGTATCGAGAAACTGATCGCCATGTTAGGCAGGAAACCGGTCGCTGGCCACTGAGTGTCGCGACCGATCGTCTAGGGATGACCGCGCTTCGTGCAGCCGGACTCCTCTCCAAGTTAGCCAAACATGGAGTGCAAATTGATCGAACTGGTCAAGGGTTGGTTGTGGAAGTCTATCCAGGAGCTTCGCTTCGAGTTTGGCAATTTCAGTCAAGCGGCTATCGCGCATCCGAATCCAAGCGTTCAGAGTTATTGCAACAACTAAAAGCTCGAGCGCCGTGGTTGAACTTTGATTCGTTTGCCACCCTAATGGTGGAATCCTGCGACGCCTTTGATAGCGTTATCGCTTCACTGTCGGCGCGTTCAGCGGCATTGGGACACTTCGAGGCCCCACCTCCCGAGTTCTTGGAGATTGCTCGGACAGAAGGCTGGGTGGCGCTGCCAAATAAGCAAGTAGAGGAGTTGCTCTAGTTTTTCTTGAGAAGGAAAAGCGCGTAGGCTGCAGAGAATCCGAAACCGACGGCTGCATAAAGGTAAGTGAACCAATTTAGGTTGACTGGGATCAAAAGAGTTAGCACACCTAGGGCGAACGCGCTTGGCATCATTACCCTGGCCGCCAGCAACACTGATTTGTCGCTGCCTCTGGATGCGTGAGCAAACATATTGCCTGAAAGTGCGACCAAGGTGATTCCGGTCATTCGCATCGACCACTCCAGTGCGAGGCTGTTTTCTAAGCCGAGCAGGGCATTGAACAGCCCTGGGGTGAGAGTGAGGGCCACTGCGCTCAAACCGAAAATTGCCGAACCTAATCGCAGGACTTTTCTTATAGAACTGATTTTGTTGTAACCGTTAGTCATAAAAGAAACTTTATCTTCTTGGCATCCATGATTTGCCTGATGCGCGCGATAGACGATTTCCCCATCCCGTGAAGCTCGGTCAATTGGGTAAGACTAATTCTCCTCAGGTCGGAAACCCTGTAAAGCTTTGCTTCCACGAGCGCGCGTCTTGCCGGTGCGCTCAGGCCAATCTTGAGCCATTCACGTTCAAGCACTTCATGTTCTGATCTGGCGGGCATAGTGCCAGTGTATTCGCGGTTTTAGTTAGCATTGATAAGTGCGCAAAACGCGAAGCTCCAGGTTCTTGGGCCGCGTGGAAAGAATCGAATGACTAAGCAGTTACGGGTAGCAATCGTTGGCGCAGGGCCAGCCGGAATCTATGCCGGAAACATTTTGGCCTCAAAATACCCTGACGTGGCGATAGATCTGTTCGACTCGCTCCCAGCCCCCTATGGACTAATTCGCTATGGAGTCGCTCCCGACCACCCTCGAATCAAGGGCATCGTGAACTCGCTTCACGAGATGCTCGATGGCGGCAGCATCCGCTTTTACGGGAACGTAACTTTCGGCAAGGACCTCCTGCTAGAGGACATCCGCGAGCACTACCATGCTGTGATTTTTGCAACCGGTGCCATCAAGGACGCCAGTCTGAATATTCCAGGCGTCGAACTAGATGGCTCTTACGGTGCTGCCGACTTTGTAGCCTGGTACGACGGCCACCCAGACTTTCCACGCACCTGGCCGTTGACCGCCAAGCAGGTGGCCGTTCTAGGCAATGGAAATGTCGCACTGGATGTCGCTCGAGTTTTGGCCAAGCAGGCCGACGACATGCTCAGCACCGACATCCCTGCCAATGTCTATAGAGACCTCAAGACTTCGCCGGTAACCGACGTTCACGTCTTCGGTCGCCGTGGTCCAGCGCAAATCAAGTTCACCCCAATCGAGCTGCGCGAACTTGGAGAGATCGACGACGTCGACATCGTTCTCTACGAAGAAGATTTCCCGGAGGGCTGGTTCAACGAGGACGCCGAGGGGGTCACGAACCAACACAAGGTCATGGCCAGAATCATCGAAGGTTGGCGAACCGAAGAACCAAAGGGTGCCAGCCGACGACTTCACCTGCACTTCTTTTCGAGCCCGGTCGAGATTCTCGGCAATGGCAAAGTGGAGGGCATCAAGTTTGAGCGCACTGCACTGAACTCCGACGGCTCTTCGGTGAGGGGAACCGGCCAGTTTGTTGAATTCCCGGTCCAAGCGGTTTACCGCGCCATCGGGTACTTTGGTTCAGAACTTCCTGAAGTGCCGTTCGATGAAACTTACGGAGTCATTCGGAACAACGGCGGTCGCGTAATTAGCGAATCCGGTGACCAGCTTCCAGGTCTTTATGCGACTGGTTGGATAAAACGTGGCCCGGTTGGTTTGATTGGTCACACCAAGTCCGATGCCACCGAGACCATTGAGAACCTGCTAGCGGACTTAGAAAGTTTGGTCGATCCAAAGACCCCTGATTCGAAGGCGCTTTTGGCAAAACTCGAAGCTCGCGGAGTTGAGTTCACCGATTGGTCGGGCTGGCTTCGCCTGAACGCTCATGAGCTTTCGCTAGGGGCTGCCGACACCTCGCCGGTTGATCGTGAGCGCGTGAAAGTCGTTGACCGAGACGAACAGGTTTCGATTTCGAAAAACTCTAACTAAGGCTTCGCTTCACCTTGGCCATCGGCCAACCCTTGTAAAGCTCATCAACAAGCTTGTCTAGGTAGCGAAGTTTTCGCATCAGCGGGTCTTCTATCTCTTGAACCCGAACCCCACAGATTACTCCGGTGATTTCGCTGGCCTTGGCGTTTATTTTGGCGGCGTCGTAGAAGTCTCGGAAAGTGGTTTTAGCGTCTAGGTGCTTTTTCAACTGAACCTGGTCGTAGCCAGTAAGCCACTCGATTATCTCGTCGAGTTCCGCCTGGGTTCGATCTTTTCGTTCTAACTTTTTGATGTAAAGCTCGTAAACATCTGCAAAGGGAATCCCATAAATCCGATGAGTCATACCGTGACCATTACTTTTTCGTAGCCTCGAAGCACAAAACCAGGACGACGGATCGGCTCGCTAACTAACTTTAGGTTTGGGTATTTCTTCATTAGCGCTGGCAGCGAGGTGGTCATTTCCATTCGGGCAAGCGGGGCGCCGATGCAGAAGTGGATACCTGCCCCGAAACCGATTTGCGGGTTCGGGTCTCGGGTTAGGTCCATTTCGGTTGGGTTTTGAAAAACCGACTCGTCGCGGTTTGCGGAACCAAGCAGCGAAGCGATCTTTTGACCCTCCTTGACGAGCACCCCGCCAATCTCAACATCGGCGGTTGCGGTTCTTTCAAACAGGTGAAGTGGGGCATCGAAACGGATGAATTCGTCCACTGCGGTTTCGGCCAATTCAAAGGGCTTTTCTGCCAACAGCTTGTGTTGGTCTGGGCGCTCAATCATGGCAACGAAACCATTGCCGAAACCATTCACGCTAGCTTCGTGTCCCGCATTCAGAAGAAGCACACACGTAGCAATAAGTTCCTGAGCGTTTAGCTTTTGGCCGTCTTCCTCGACCGCGGCTAAGTCGCTAATCAGGTCGGTGCCAGGCTTGCGCTTGCGCTCTTCCATTAGCGCACGAACGTATTCGGCAAACTCGTGACTAGCAACCTGGGCCGCAAGCTCGTCTTCGGGGGTTCGGCTGACTTCGTACATCTTCACGATTGCCTGCGACCAAGGGCGAAGTAGGTGCTCATCTTCGTCTGGGAAGCCAAGCAGCGCGGCAATTACCTTGACCGGAAGCGGCTCAGCGAAGTCGGCGATCACATCGAATCGGCCGGTCTCGGCAAGTTTGGTCTCGATGTCTTTCAGCAGGGCGGTGGTGAGGCGCTCAACGTCTGGCCTCAGGCTTTCGATTTTGTTCTTATTGAAGGCTTTGACCAGTAGCGAGCGAAGCCTGGTGTGCTTCGGGGGTTCGCTGTCGAGCAGGCTGTCGCTGTGGAGCCAGTTGAACTCGTTCCAATTCTCGTCAGGCTGTCTTGGTTGAAAAATTCGTCCAAGCGATCGGTTTCTCAGGACGGCGTTGGCGTCCTGGTAGGTCGCGGCGAGGAACATTCCCGATGGTTCGTGCCAGACTGGCTGCCCAGCCTTTCTAAGCTCGGCCAATGCCGGATAAGGGTTTTCAAGGAAGTCTGCGTTCTGAAAATCAACCATTATTTCAGACTACTCCTGACGGTAGTCGCTAGCTGCGGCGATTCATGCGAGCAACAAGTTTTTTGCCGACGAACTGCAGCGGACGCTCAAAAATCCAGTTGACGAGAATCGCGATTAAGAACGAGATTGCAGCAACGACGAAAATCTTGGTCACTAGGTACTCAGTCCACTCCGGCCCCGCCTGTTCGCGACCCATAGGCCTTGCCACGTGGTTGTCATAGGCTAGCGAGACCACTACGTGGAAGGCGTAAATACCGAAGGACATCTTTCCTAAGAAAGCCAGAACCTTTCCGAATAGCTTCTTGGGATCAAGGTTGAACTGGGATGCTTGAAGAACAACGAGGGCAAAAACCGGACCAGCAATGTAGGTGGTCCAATAGACCTGAACACCTTGGAGTTCATGGTGAGATGCAAAGAGCGCAACTGCTAGCACTAGCGATACTAAAAACAGCCAAACATTTCTAAACCTGGCCAGAACCGCTAGGTTTCTTCGAAGCAAAAGGCCAAGACCCATGCCTAGAACTGCTCGGCCGAGTGCTTCCCATTCTCGAATCGGACCACTACCCAAGTTGCGGGAATTACCGATGAACTCCTGGTCGGTATTCATCCCATACCAAAGTGCTGCGTATCCAAGAATCACACCCAGCCAAATTCCTAGGTTCTTGAAAGCCGTCAGCGGGGTAAAGGCTAGGTTGGCAAACCATTCGGCCGATAGTGACCACATTGGCCAGTTCATGGCTATTGTTGCCGAGAACCAAATTTGAAGTAGCAAGACTGACTGAATAAAGGCTTCCTCCGAGAAGTTCGGGTCTCCGAGTCTTCTCTCTTTGGCATACAGGAACCAGAGAACCAAAAGGACAGCGATCAACATCGGCCAGAATCGGAAGATACGCTTAACGACGAAAGTTGCCCCCACCCTCGGCAATTCTCGAAAGTTTTGAGGCATCGATGGCAAGAGCACAAACCCTGAGAGCACAAAGAAAAAATCAACGAATAGGTAGAAGCTGTCTAGGTGAGAAAATCGGGTCACAACAACCACGTGGAAAGCCAGAACACCGAGTGCAGCGACACCGCGCATCCCGTCAAGGGCTAGGAATCGATTCTGTTCGAAACTAATTTCTTTAGATTTTGCCATTAGCCGAGAAGCTGCCTTAGTTCAATCTTGCGATTGCAGGCTTTTGAAGCGCCCTTGGCAAGTTCTTCAGCCTCTTCTGGAGACTCGGCTTCAATTAGCCAAAGACCGGCAATGAACTCATCGGTGTCATTGAGGGGACCCTCGGTAACCTTTGCGGAACCGCCGGTGTTATCGATGACTTTTGAACGCCTAGGGTTGGCAAGCCCGATGGCCAGGAGAAATTGCCCGTTCGCCCTGAGTTCGTCGTTGAAGGCATTGATCGCCTCCATTTCGTCGCCACTTGCAGTGTTGCTGGCTCCGTCAATGACACCTAGTAAAAATCGCATACTGCCAATTCTGCACTCTCAGACTATGGTCGCGCCAATTAGTTTGATAACTTGTTCGCAAACCCTAAGGTTTGCAATGGAATCGTCGTGGCTCTCAAGCGGGGATTCCAGAAGCCCGAGGTCTAGATAACTCGCCATGGCTGTGGCTTGATAACTCAGACCCTCGTGGGCCACCACTGCCGATCGGTCTTCCCAGACCGAAGAAGAGGCGTTGAAGGCCTGCTCGGATAGTTCAATCCTCGAGGGAGCAAAGAACTCGGGCCCAATGCTCAGGCGTCCATTTGAACCAGAAATTTGGGCGATGCTTGGTATCCCGGACCAAGCGGAAACCAAAAGATAGGCACGGGCTCCGCTTGCGTAACCCAGTTGCACTGAAACTTCCGCCTCGACGCCATTCTCGGTCAACTGCCCCTGAGCAGAGATTGAGGTTGGATTACCGAATAGGCTCTGAGCAAAACTAACCGGGTAAATTCCCATATCGAAAAAAGGATCCCCGTGCCCCAGTTTCCAAAGACGAGGCACAGCTTTGTTCGCCTGGCACATGGAAACGTTTAGAAAATCAATTTCTCCGATGGTATTTCCGTCAAGCAATTGGGTCAGCACATCGGCCTGAGGGAGATAGCGAGTCCACATCGCTTCCATCGCGAGTAGCCCAGCCGCCTTCGCAGCCTCAAATATCTCGGCTGCTTCAAGAGAGCTCAAAGCAACTGGCTTTTCGATCAAAACATGTTTCCCAGCCGCGATTGCCATGAGCGCGTGCTCACGGTGCTGCGTCGGGAGCGTTGGAATGTAAACGATGTCGATGTCGGTACGGGCAAGGAGCTCTTCGTAACTGTCGTGGTGTTCGCAGCCAAACCTGTCAGCGAACTTTTGAGCTTTACCAGGTGTTCTGGAAGCTACCGCGACAATCTGTTGAGAAGTGTGGCGCTGAACTCCGGTTACGAACGCTTCGGCAATGGCCGCCGCTCCCATAACTCCCCAACGATAGGAATGCACAGAGTTTGGGTTAATCAATCGTGGTTCTGGGAAAGTGACGGTCATGAGCAAAGTCTAAGGGCGAGACCAAAACTGATCTCGCCCTTAGCTCTTTGAATTACTTCTACTTGACCGCTCCCGCAGACATTCCCGAAAGAATCTGCTTTTGCATCATGAAGTAGAAAATGATGATTGGTAGAACCGAAAGCAGCAGACCAGCCATGGCCTGTCCGTAGTTCGAGGAGTACATTCCGTAGAAAATGTAGGTTGACAGCGGCAAAGTCTTGGTGGCCGCCGGAATCAAAACCATGCTTGGTAGCAGGAAGTCGTTCCAAATCCAGAGCGAGTTGATGATCGCAACGGTCGCTGTGACCGGGGTGAGCATCGGGAAGATGATCTTTCGGAAGATAGTCATGTCGGTGGCTCCATCGAGCTTCGCGGCTTCATCCAACTCGACCGGAATGTTTGAAATGAAACCGTGGTACAGGAAGGTGGTCATTGCGACACCGAAGCCGACGTAGAAAAACACCAACCCGTACTGGCTAAGCATGTTGAACGCGGCAAACGGACCATTCTGACCATAGAAGCCGATGAACGGAACCATCAGCGACTGGAAAGGTACGATCATCGAGGCCACTAGCACTAAGAAGATCGACTTCGAAAGCTTGGTCGGGCGCCGAGCTAAGTAGTAGGCCAATATGGACGATGCAACGATCAGCGAAGCCACCGAAACTACCGTAATGATGATCGAGTTCGTCAACGACTGGAAGTAGTTCATTTTGCGAATAGCCATGGTGAAGTTGTCAAGGTCGAACTCGATTGGCAATGCCAGGGTGTTCTCGAGGATTTCACGCTTCGGCTTGAAGGAGTTGATCAGAACTAGGAAGAACGGGAAAACGTAGGCCAGTGCAAGAAAAGAACTGACTACGAAAACCAGTTTGCGGCCGATCTTTAGTTTCTTCATCGCTGAACCTCCATGCGCTTGCTGATTACAACCTGAGTTAGTGCGGCAAGAGCAATGATCAAGAACATGATCACAGCTTTGGCCTGACCGGTTGCGAATTGACCGAAGTCAAACGCTTCGGTGTAAACGTGCATCGAAATAAGTTCTGTTGAACGGTAAGGCCCTCCGCCAGTAAGGGCGAGGTTTACGTCGTAAGCCATGAATGCGCTTCGAAGCGACAGGAAGAGCGAAATTGTGAAGGCCTGAGCCATCAGCGGCATCTTGATGCTAATGAGTGTGCGCAAGGTGCCAGCCCCATCAATGCGAGCTGCTTCAAGAACATCGTGCTCGATGCTCATGATTCCCGTCACATAAATAATCATGAGGTAACCGGACATCTGCCAGGTGGTCACGATGATCAGTGCCCAGAAGGCTGTGTCAGGGTCGGTTAGCCAAGAGGTGCGGAAGATCTCCCAGCCAAATTCTTTGTAGAGACCGGTAACCACGCGCTCGAAGATGAACTGCCAAATCACACCGAGAATAACTCCACCGATGAGGTTAGGAACGAAGAACATCGTGCGGAACACGTTGGAGCCGCGCATTTTTGTGGTGACCAGCAAGGCGAGCCCAAAGCCAACGACGTTTACTGCAATTAGCGACACCATGACGAATGAAAATGTAAAGCTCAGGGTTGCCCAGAATTTTTCATCTGCGAAGGCCTTGGCGTAGTTGTCGAAACCGACGAACGTCTCGGACTTGAAGCCGTCCCAGTCGGTAAAAGTAAAGAGAAGACCTTCGATGAATGGAATAACCAAAACAAAGACGAAGATACTTAGGGGGACTAGCGCAAAGGTTGCAAACTTTTTAAGTTCCCGAACTTTCATGGCTTCAGCTTTCTAAAAACGATTATGTCTAAGACTATTGTGGCCCAAGCTTTTTTCAAACTTGGGCCACAATAGCTATCTAGGTGGTTTCAAAGACCGGCTTAGCGCCAGGTCTTCTCAGCACCCTTCCAGGCCTTGATCATCTCGTCAGCAAACTGCGCACGAGTGGTCTTGCCTACTAGGTACTTCTGACCAGCGTCACCGTATAGGTTCTGTCCACCGGCTGGGTAGTAGCTGTTCATCCACTCAAGGGTCTTACCCGCAGAGATGTATGTAGCGATTTCCTTAGCCATGTAGGTGCTTGGCGATACAGCGAAGTCCTTGTACACAGGGATGAAGCTCATGTTGTCGTCTTCAATTGAACCTGCGTAGTGGTTCTGGCCCTTCTCAGTGGTGATCAACCAAGTTAGGAAGTCCACTGCACCGGCACGCTCTTCTTCAGTTGACTGCTCGTTGTCTACGGTGAAGTAGAAAGGAACACCAACCGAGATGCGGTCGTTACCGTAGGCACCTGCTTCGTTGCTGATTGGAAGAGGCATTACTCCGTACGAACCGGCAGGGTCGTTCTGAAGTAGGTTTGGCTCTGCCCAGTTACCCATGAACCAGAAGCCAACGTCACCCTTTGAAAGGTCCGCAACTGCATCGTCATAGTTGTCTAGAAGTGGAGCGCCAGCGTTCTTGTCGTACTTCTTTAGAAGGTCGAAAGTGTCTAGCCAGTTGTTCCAAGTAGCGTCGCCAGCTAGGTCGTATGAACCGTCTGCTAGACCATCAAATACCGAAAGACGCTTGTCGCGGTCTTCCGAGGTGGTTGCGAAGTACTTGTTGGTTAGGTGTGCACCAAGTGACCACCATAGACCAGAGAAGTGAACAGCCTTCTTGCCAGTTGCTTCAATCTTCTTGAATGCAGCTTCTAGGTCAGAGCGGGTCTTGATGTCTGCAGGTACTACACCAGCAGCGTCTAGAACAGCCTTGTTGTAAAGAAGACCGAAAGCTTCAGCGGTTACTGGAAGACCAACCTGCTTGCCACCGATGTTTGCAGCCTGAAGAGTTCCGTCTGCAGCCAACTTGGCTAGTGGGGTGTCGGTCCAGTCGACCAACTTGTCGGCCATGTTAGGAAGTTCCTGAAGCATGGTCATAACTACTGGAGCGTTACCGCTTGCGTAGAGGGTGGTTAGGCTAGCGAGTAGCGAGTCGCCTTCACTGTTTACAGAAACAACTTTGTAGCAGTTCTGTCCGGCGTTGTAGTCATCGATTGCTGCCAAGAACTGGTCCTGGATTTCAACCTTGATGGTACCTAGCCAAGTGATTTCGGTCGTGGTGTCACCACGACCGAAAT
>JBIKJD010000070.1:0-5661 GCA_044361205.1 Rhodoluna sp. | reverse complement strand
ACCAGCGTGAAACCGTGGTGCTTTGGGATCGCGAAACGCTAACCTCACCAAGGCGTGCCATCGTTTGGCAAGACCGGCGCACTTCAGCAATCGTGGATACCCTAAAGGCGAGCGGGTTCGAAGATAGGGTCCGCGAGAAAACCGGTCTTGGATTAGACCCTTATTTCACCTCAACCAAATTGGTTTGGATTCAACAAAATGAGCCCAAGATTTGGGATGGGGTGGTCAGCGGTAGGTACGCGGTTGGAACGGTCGACAGCTACCTCGTGGCCAGGCTGACCGATGGGGCCCGCCACATCACCGACGCAAGCAACGCGTCACGGACCCAGCTATGCAACATTCACAACGCCAGCTGGGATTCAGAATTACTTGAGCTATTCGGTGTACCGATTGAAGCCCTTCCAACCATCGTTCCAAACTCTGGTCGCTTGGCTGAGTGCGATCCCAAAAGCTTTCTAGGGATCTCCGCTCCCATCACTGGAATGGCCGGCGATCAGCAGGCAGCACTCTTCGGGCAGGCGGCTTTTTCGACCGGTGACATGAAGTGCACCTATGGAACAGGTGCTTTCTTGCTTGTCAACACTGGTAATTCGGTTGTCAAGAGTGACCATGGTCTACTAACTACAATCGCTTGGCAGTCACCGGCTGGTGAGATTACTTACGCACTAGAGGGTTCAGTATTTGTCGCAGGGTCTGCGGTTCAGTGGCTTCGGGACGGGCTAGGGATTATTCAAGCTTCCAAGGACGTCGAGGCCCTAGCCAGTCAGGTTGAAACTTCTGGCGGTGTGGTATTTGTTCCAGCACTCACGGGTCTTGGAGCTCCATGGTGGAACCCAGAAGTTCGGGGTGCAATCTTTGGTATTACCCGCGGAACCACAGATGGACATATTGCGCGAGCCACTCTTGAAGCCGTTGCTTTTCAGGTGGCAGACCTTGTCGATTCCTTTGCAAAAGATCTGGGCCGCAAGCCTTCGACCTTAAAAGTCGACGGTGGGATGAGCCAGAACAACCTACTAATGCAGATTCAAGCGGACATTCTAGAAACTGAGATTAAGCGTGCTAAATATGTTGAGACCACTGGGTTAGGTGCTGCGTATTTGGCCGGTTTGGGAGCTGGCCTGTTTTCAAGCCTGGAATTCATTATGCGACTGACTGCAGGTGAAGAGACCTACGCCCCAAAATTTGATTTCTCTTTGCCTCGCAGCAACTGGAATCGTGCGATTCAAACTTTGATTAAGGCTGATTAGTTCATCTTTCGTTAACCTAATTAAATCCGTTTCTTTACCTTCTGAAAATAACCTTAACGAGTCCATAAGACAGAAAGGTCAGAATGAAAAGCTCATTCATCAAGGTAGCGGCAGTAGCAGCAACTCTAACCATCGCACTAACCGGCTGTGCAGCCAACGAAGGAAACGGAAACGCAGATTTGACAGGCACCATCAATGGCGCCGGTTCATCTGCTATGGGCAGTGCTCAGGAAGCTTGGATCGCCGAGTACCAGACCGCTAACGGCGGAGTAAACGTAAACTACGACCCGACCGGATCGGGTGCAGGCCGTGAGGCTTTCTTCTCGGGTGCGGTTAGTTTCGCAGGTAGCGACTCCTCGCTCAAGGATGAAGAACTGTTACTCACCAGCACCAACTGTGCACCAGACAGCAAGTTCTTTGAAGTTCCTGTCTACGTTTCGCCAATTGCAGTGATTTTCAACGTTGAGGGCGTAACCGAACTTAACCTGTCGTCCACCACCTTGGCTGGAATCTTCAAGGGCACCATCAAGAAGTGGAACGACGCAGCTATTTTGGCTGAAAACCCAGGCGTGAACTTGCCATCGGCAACGATCACCGCTGTTCACCGCTCGGATGACTCAGGTACCACAAAGAACTTCACCGACTACCTAAGCAAGACAGCTTCGGCTATTTGGGATGGCGAAGTTTCTGACACCTTCCCATACCAGACCGGTGAAGGTGCCAAGGGAACCTCGGGTGTTGTCGACGCTGTGAAGAACGGAAAGAACACCATTGGTTACGCTGACGCATCGAAGGCTGGCGACTTGTCAACCGCGAAGTTGAAGGTTGGCGAAACCTGGGTTGCCTACTCGGCAGCCGCTGCAGCGAAAATCGTGGAAACCTCTCCACGCGTTGAAGGCCGCGACGCCAACGACATGGCTGTGAAGCTAGACCGCAACAGCACCGACGGCACAACCTACCCACTAGTTCTAATCAGTTACGTGATCGGTTGCACCGACTACGCAGATGATGAAGTGGGCGCATTGGTCAAGAGCTACCTAGGTTACCTAGTGACCGAGGCTGCTCAGTCAAACGCAGCCACGAACGCAGGTGCAGCCCCACTTACTGCATCGGTTCGTGAAGAAGCTGCAGCAATCATCAACAACATCAAGTAACACGGTTTGGAAAGTTGGGTGCGTTCCATACGCACCCAACTTTCCCATTAGCATTATTGAGGATCATGACTACGAAGACTAAAGCCAAACTAAATGGTGACGTCCTTTTCAAGGGACTGTCGGTGGGGTCAGGCATTCTCATCCTCATCACCTTGGCGCTAGTCAGCGGGTTCTTGCTTTTCCAGGCAATTCCGGCTCTCACCGGCAACCCTGAAGCCGCCAAGGGTGATCTATTCGGCTACCTCAGCCCATTAGTTTTCGGAACTCTCTACTCGGCAATCTTGGCCCTGATCATCGCGGTCCCACTGTCCATCGGTATTGGTCTCTTCATCTCCCACTATGCGCAGCGCAAACTTGGCCAATCGCTTGGATACGCGATCGACCTATTGGCTGCAATTCCTTCGGTGGTTTATGGCCTCTGGGGAATCATGGTGCTAGCTCCTGCCGTTCAGCCAATTTACGCTTGGCTCGTAGATAACGCGTCATGGTTCCCGCTCTTCTCCGGCCCAGTTTCGGGAACCGGTCGAACGATTTTCACAGTGTCGATTGTTCTGGCCATCATGATTTTGCCAATCATGAGCGCAATTGCACGAGAAATATTTCTCCAAACCCCCAAGCTTCACCAAGAAGCCGCGTTGGCACTAGGTGCTACCAAGTGGGAAATGATCCGCTTGGCCGTTCTTCCTTACGCCAAGTCTGGGTTGGTTTCGGCTGCCATGCTCGGGCTGGGCAGAGCATTGGGTGAGACCATGGCTGTTGCATTGGTGCTATCGCCTGCCAACGTGATCTCCTGGAACCTACTTACCTCCACCAACTCGACTTCGATTGCCGCAAACATCGCCCTGAACTTCCCTGAGGCATCAGGACTTAATGTGAATCTTCTGATTGCCAGCGGTTTAGTGCTCTTCGTCATCACCATGTTTGTAAACATGATGGCTCGCAAAATTGTGAGCGGAGGTGCCAAGTAATGCGTAAGCGCAAAATAGTAAACGGCTTAGTCACCGTTGGTGTAACAACTACATTCCTAATCGCATTAGCGCCTCTGGTTTCGATTATTTGGACCGCGATCTCCGCCGGTATGGCTAGGTTTGACCCAACCTTCTTCAACTCCTCGATGAGAAATGTGGTCGGTGAGGGCGGCGGTGCCCTACACGCCATCATTGGAACACTAGAAGTGACCGCGCTGGCAACCGTTATGTCGGTACCGATTGGAATTCTGACTGCAATCTACCTAGTCGAATATGGCAAAGGACGCCTTGCTCGAGCAGTTACCTTCTTCGTCGATGTCATGACCGGAATCCCGTCGATTGTGGCCGGACTCTTCGCCTTCGCGCTATTCGCTGCATTCTTTGGTCCAGCGGTTCGCATGGGATTCGCCGGTTCCGTTGCATTGAGCGTTCTGATGATTCCGGTTGTGGTTCGTTCTGGCGAAGAAATGCTTCGATTGGTTCCAGATGAGCTACGTGAAGCCTCCTACGCCCTCGGAGTTCCAAAGTGGAAGACCATCACCAAGATTGTTGTTCCAACCGCACTGACCGGCCTGGTGACGGGTGTCATGCTTTCTATCGCTCGCGTTATTGGGGAGACCGCTCCACTGCTGATCGTCGCTGGTTTCACCCAGAGCATGAACTACAACCCGTTTGACGACCGCATGATGACCTTGCCGGTGTTTGTCTACTACAGTTACTCAAACCAGGGGGCAGACGCTCAGTCCTACATTGACCGCGCTTGGGCAGGTGCTCTGACCCTGATTGTAATCGTCATGGTGCTGAACCTAGGTGCCCGCCTAATCACCTCATTCTTCTCAAGAAACTCAAGGAGCGCCCACTAATGGCTAAACGCATTTCTATAAAGAACCTGAATGTTTTTTACAGCAAGTTCCTGGCTGTCGAAGACGTCTCGCTTGAGATCGAGCCGTTTGAGGTGACTGCGTTTATCGGCCCATCCGGTTGCGGTAAGTCGACCCTGCTTCGCACGATCAACCGCATGCACGAAGTAATTCCTGGCGCGCGCGTTGAGGGAACCGTGCTCATGGACCAGACCGACCTCTACGGAGAGAACACCGACCCGGTTGAGGTTCGCAGCCACATCGGAATGGTTTTCCAGCGGCCAAATCCATTCCCAACGATGTCTATCCGCGAGAACGTACTCTCTGGCTACCGTTTGAACTCAAAGAAGTTCAACAAGACCGAAGCCGAAGAGTTGGTAGAAGAATCTCTAACCAAAGCAAACCTTTGGAAGGAAGTTCGCGACCGCCTAGACAAGCCAGGCGGAGGCCTTTCCGGTGGCCAGCAGCAGCGCCTTTGCATTGCCCGCGCCATTGCGGTCAAGCCAGATGTTCTCCTAATGGATGAACCGACCAGCGCGCTCGACCCGATCTCCACTCTGGCAATCGAAGATCTAATGGAAGAGCTGCGCCGCGACTACACAATCGTCATCGTTACGCACAACATGCAGCAGGCAGCGCGCATCTCCGACAAGACCGCGTTTTTCAACATCGCCGGAACCGGTGAGCCAGGAAAGCTGATTGAATTCGACAAAACCGATACCATCTTCACAAACCCGAGTAACAAGAACACCGAAGACTACATCTCTGGTCGCTTCGGCTAAATCGCTGGTTTTCAGCGGTCGTAAATTAGACTCCCCCTCGAATTGATTCAGACTAGGACGGCTTTACATGCTTGAGGTAGACGGCAAAATCCCGATGCGTTGGTGGGACAAGGAACTCAACATGGGTGACCTGCTCGGCCCTTGGCTAGTTGAAAAGATGACTGGCAAGAAAACCGTTTGGGTAGAGCAAGATGAGCCGCACTACATGGTTGTCGGTTCGATTATGGGTAGGGTTTCCCCTTCCACCATCGTCTGGGGTGTTGGCTCCTTCGGCACGGAAACACCTCAACTTCTCCGCCGCGAACCAAAATACTTGGCCGTACGAGGTCCGCTCACCCGAGCCAAACTAGCCTCCGAATACATCCCGTGCCCACGAATTTACGGAGACCCAGCACTCTTAGCGCCAGACTATTTCAATCCCAAGATCAAGAAAGAGTATGAAATTGGTGTCGTACTTCGCTGGTCTGAAAATAAGCGCAAAGAGCAGTTCAATATCCCAGGAGTCTTGCTAATAGATATGCTTAGTGACGACATCGAGGGTGTCATCATTCAAATGCTGAAGTGTAAAAAGATAATTGCAACTTCTTTACACGGTCTAATTCTCGCGGATGCCTACAACATTCCGAACTCGTGGTTAGCGGCCAAAACCG
>JBIKJD010000019.1:0-14460 GCA_044361205.1 Rhodoluna sp. | reverse complement strand
GGGCCTACTCCGACACCCTTGAAGTTCTTGGTAGAGACACGGAATCCAAACGTTGGGCCGAGTTGGCTGAACGAGCTGAGAAGGCTTTGAACCCCGAAGCTACAGGGGATTCCGAATCGATTTCGGTTCTGGAAGAGATCGAGATTCCACTTCGGCGTGACGAGCAAGAAGCTCTTCGCGAGCAGGCAGAGGTAGCTGAAGAGCGCGCGAGGCCGATCAGAACTGCTGAGGAGCGCGAACCGGTTTCTGTTCTTGAAGCGGAAGAGCGAGTATCGCCAGAAGTTATAGAGCTGGACTTTGGAGATGGCCGTCCGTCGACCAGAAAGCCGTTCGGAGACAAGCCACGGGGTCGCAAGTGAGTAAAACCCTGGTTGCTGGTTACGATGTAGTTTTCGCTGACCTCGACGGTGTCGTTTACGAGGGCGATCGAGCGATTCCTTTTGCCGTTGAAGCACTTCAAAAGCTAAAGGCAAATGGTATCCCGATTGGCTTCATAACGAACAACTCATCCCGCAAGCCTGAGGCAATTGCTAGGCAAATCGCCGAATTCGGTCTTGCCACAGTCGCTAATGACATTGTTTCTTCGGGGCAAACCGGGGTGGAACTATTGGCCGGTTTGATTGAACCGGGCAGTAAAGTGCTGGTGGTTGGGGGAGAAGGGCTTAGAACCTTCACCGAGCAAGCTGGCTTCAAATTGGTTGCCGATTCATCCGAGAATCCAGCCGCTGTAATTCAGGGTTTCTCGCCTGATGTTGGCTGGAAACACCTATCCGAAGCCGCCTTTGCAATTCAAAACGGCGCCAAGTGGGTGGCCACCAACTCTGACTGGACCATTCCTCAGGAACGTGGCATTGCGCCTGGAAACGGAACCTTAATTTCGGTGGTTCATACCGCCGTTGGGCAGCTTCCATTGGTGGCGGGGAAACCTGAGGTTCCAATTTTTGAAACAGCCAAGAAACGTTTCAATGCCTCGCGTCCACTATTTATTGGGGATCGAATCGACACCGACATTTTGGGAGCCAATCGAGCTGAGATGGACTCCGTCCTGGTGCTCACCGGCATTAGTAAGCCTAAGGAACTTCTAGCAACCAAAGAGGGTTCGCGCCCAACCTATGTAGTCGAAGATTTGAGAGAACTGGATACTGCTTATCAGCTGCCCAAGGCTACCAAGTACGGGTATTCGCTGAGAAAAGCGGAGGTCGAACTTTTAGGAAACAAGGTTAGAGTTACGGCGGGTGACCCAAAGAGTATCGACGCACTCAGATGCGCCTGTGCTGTGATTTGGGGTAGTGACAAACCGATTCATGCGCTCGATGTTGAACCGGAACTTTACGAATAGGCTAGAAGCATAATGTCGAACGAAATTGTTGAAGCCGTGTCCGTTGAGCTTGCGCGTATCGCCGCGTTGCCAATTGAAGAACAGCCGACCGCCTACTCGGTTTTACAGCAGAAACTTCAGCAAGTTCTCGACGGTAAACCGTGGTCAGGGTAGATCTAGCCCTTGCCGAGGCTGGTTTAGCCAGATCTCGCAATCACGCAGCCAGTCTGGTTCAGGCAAATCGGGTGACTATCAACGGGATAGCGGCCAGAAAGCCGTCCCAAGACGTTCCAGCCGAGGCTGTACTGGAAGTCCTAGACGCGGTTGATTATGTGTCGAGGGCCGGGCATAAACTAGCGCAAGCTTTGGATGAATTTGGCGCACTTGAGATTATTGGGAAACAAGCCTTAGATGTAGGCGCTTCCACTGGCGGCTTCACAGATGTTTTGCTGAGACGTGGGGCCAACCACGTTATCGCAATTGATGTTGGCCATGATCAAATCGTTCCAGAACTGCTAGGAAACCCCAGAGTTACCAGCATCGAGGGTTTCAACGCCAGAGAGTTGAGTCCTGAAAGTCTGAATGCCGCACTCGGGTTTAGCCACCCAAGGATCGATCTGGTTGTGGCTGATCTGTCATTTATCTCACTAACTTTGGTTTTGGATTCAATCATGTCGGTAGCGCCAGAAGCCGATTTGGTGCTTCTGGTCAAGCCCCAGTTTGAAGCAGGAAAACATTCGCTAAATGCGCATGGAATCGTCGTGGATTACCGGTCTCGAGCCGAAGCGATTGAGCAGGTTGCACTTCATGGTGAAAAGCTCGGGCTAAAAATCGTTGACCTAGTTCGATCGCAACTGCCAGGGACTCATGGGAACATTGAGTATGTCCTGTGGATGAGCCCAAATCAGGGTGAATATCTATCACAATGGAGTGAGCGGGTAGGAAATTTAGTTAGGGAGACCAAATGAGCGAGAAGCGATTTGTACTTATTGTCTCGCACACTCGTCGTGAGGATTCTCGAAATGCCGCGAACCTTGTTGCCCTGCAACTTCAAATGGCAAACATCATCCCGGTTTTCCCGTCATTGGAACTGTCTGAATTGATTGAAGCCTCGACAGGTGAAGGTTCTTCCTCGTTCTCCTTTGAGCAAGCTGCCGTTTTGGGTAAAGACTGTGAACTTTCCGATCTCGAGTTAGTGATTGTCCTTGGCGGGGATGGAACAATTCTCAAGGCTGCTGAAATCGTTCGAGAGTCGGCCACTCCGCTGCTTGGAATCAACCTAGGGCACGTAGGCTTTCTAGCTGAGAGCGAGCGCGATGGGCTCGAGGATGCCGTGAAGCGAGTAGTTGCCAAGGATTACCTCATCAAGGAACGTTTGACCCTGGATGTCAAAGTCTTTGTTGAAGGCGATGAAGTCTTTCGCACCTGGGCTTTGAACGAGGCCACCATTGAAAAAAGCTCAACCGAAAAGATGCTTGAAGTCGTGGTTGAAATCGACCGAAAGCCATTGACCAGCTTTGGTTGCGACGGGATAATTCTCGGCACTCCGACCGGGTCAACAGCCTACGCATTTTCCGCGGGCGGCCCAGTTGTTTGGCCTTCGGTGGAAGCGTTGACCTTAGTGCCTCTAAGTGCACACGCTTTGTTCGCAAGGCCTTTGGTCATTAGCCCGCGTGCAACTATTGCCGTCGAAGTTCTTCAGCGCAGCAATGGTTCAGGAGTGCTCTGGGCGGATGGTCGCCGAACCTGGCACTTACCACCGGGTGCTCGAGTAGAAGCCAGAAAATCAGAGATTCCGGTGCGACTAGCCCGATTCCGACAAGGGCCATTCAACGATCGTTTAGTCAAGAAGTTCTCTCTGCCGGTAGACGGCTGGAGAGGTCCGGAAAAGGGTAACTAAGTTGATTGAAGAAATCTCAATCCGCGATCTCGGGGTAATTGCCGATGCGAAACTTCAGTTTGGGCCGGGGCTCACCGTCTTGACCGGCGAAACTGGAGCAGGAAAAACCATGGTGCTAACCGCCCTCGGATTACTTCTTGGAGAGAGGTCGGATACCTCAGCTATCCGCCAAGGTCAAGACCAGACCTTTGTTGAAGGCCGCTGGTTAATCCCTGGCCACAGGGCGGCACTCGAATCCGTTGCTGAGGTCGGCGGGGTAGCCGACGGAGGTGAGCTGATTGTCAATCGCACGGTTGCACGAGACGGCAGATCTCGAGTTGCCATCGGTGGGGCATCGGTTCCAGTCAGCGTGCTCGGCTCGCTGGGCGAGCAGTTAGTTGCCGTACATGGGCAGTCAGACCAGATTCGCCTGAAGTCTCCCGTGGCCCAGAGAAATGCTCTTGACCAGTTCTCTGGAGTGGCCAAGTTACTTGGAAACTATCAGGCAGTTTTCGAAACCTGGAGATCTACCGAGAAAAGATTGATTGAGCTTCGTAATGACGCGGCAACGAAAGAGGTTGAAGTAGCAAGCCTCAAAGAGGCAATCGAGGAACTCGATCGCCTTCAACCTCAGGCCGGCGAAGATGTCACTCTTTCTGAGCAGGCTCAGAAGCTCACTCACAGTGAAGAACTACGAATTGCAGCATCTGAGGCCCACGAGTACCTGTCGAGTGAAAATTTTGACTCAGCAGCGGACGCCATCGCCCTGGTGGGCAAAGCGCGCCGAGTTTTAGAGACAGCGTCTGTTCACGACCCTGAACTGGGCAAGATTGCCGAAACTCTGCGTGAATTAGGCTTCCAGCTTGGCGAGAGCGCAGCTAGCCTCAGCGGCTATCTTGCTGCTAGTGAGGGTGGAGGTGCTGCCGAACTTGAAAGAATTCAAAACCGACGAGCCGAAATCACGGCAGCCATCCGAAAGTACGGACCAACCCTTGATGATGTAATTGCTTTTCACGATCAAGCTGGGCGACGTCTGCTCGAACTCGATTCCTCGGACGAGCAGATTGCAGCCTTAGAGCTAGAAACCAAGGATTTATTCGCACAGGTTCAGGATTTGGCTGGTCAGGTTACTGCAGTAAGAAAGCACGCCGCCCTGCGCCTAGAGGCAGCGGTCACCGAAGAGTTAAAGACTTTGGCCATGGGTGGGGCTACTTTGGTGGTCTCGGTTACCGAGTCGACCGACTACCAGCTTCACGGGGTTGACCAGGTGAGCATTCAGTTGGCGGCTTATCCAGGAGCGGAGCCTAGACCAATTGGCAAGGGCGCTTCTGGCGGAGAACTTTCCAGAATTATGCTCGCTATCGAAGTCGTCCTAGCTAGAACCGAGCAAGCTCTTACCTTCATCTTCGACGAAGTAGATGCCGGTGTTGGTGGAGCGGCAGCTATTGAGGTGGGCAAGCGCCTCGCTCAGTTAGCCAAAGTTGCGCAGGTGATTGTGGTGACCCACCTAGGTCAGGTTGCCGCATTTGCAAACCGACATCTCAGAGTTCTGAAGACCGTTGGAGATCAATACACGGCTTCCGACGTCGTCGCCCTCGACGGTGAGGCTCGCGTTGAGGAAATCGCCAGGATGCTAAGCGGTATGTCCGAAAGTGATACTGCTAGAGCGAGTGCCCGCGAGTTGCTCGAACGTGCCGAGGAATTCGTAAAAAGTTAATCTTTTTCTCGAGTTCTTCCGCAAGCCGTGACTTCGTTCAAGGATGAATCGGTAAACTGATATTCCATGGCAGACACTAATACCCATGGCAATGTAAGACACATTTTCGTCACCGGAGGTGTTGCGTCTTCGCTCGGCAAAGGCCTAACTGCCGCCAGTCTGGGTAATCTGCTAACTGCCAGAGGTCTGCGCGTTGTGATGCAGAAACTCGATCCATACCTAAATGTTGACCCGGGAACAATGAACCCTTTTCAGCATGGAGAAGTTTTCGTGACCGAGGACGGAGCCGAAACCGACCTCGATATCGGCCACTACGAACGCTTTCTAGACATCGAGCTGGCTCAGTCGGCAAACGTTACGACCGGGCAGGTTTACTCCCGTGTAATCGCGCGTGAGCGTGCTGGTGAGTATCTCGGGGACACCGTCCAGGTGATCCCTCATATCACCGACGAGATTCAGCGTCGTATGCGACTTCAGGCTCACGAATCTCCAGCTCCAGACGTAATTATCACCGAAATCGGCGGAACCGTTGGAGACATCGAATCGCAACCGTTTTTAGAAGCTGCTCGCCAATTGCGCCACTCGGTCGGGCGAGACAACGTGTTCTTCGTGCACGTCTCACTAGTTCCATACATTGGTCCTTCTGGCGAATTGAAGACCAAGCCAACTCAGCACTCGGTGGCAATGCTCAGGAGCATCGGAATTCAGCCGGACGCGATTGTTTGCCGAAGCGACCGTGAATTGCCCTCGGGAATTCGCAAAAAGATTGCGCTGATGTGTGACGTTGACATCGAAGCGGTGATTAACGCCGCAGACGCCTCGAGCATCTACGACATCCCAACCGTTCTCAACAATCAGGGGCTAGACAGCTACATCTTAAAAAAGATTGGCCTAGTTGCTGGCGAAGTCGACTGGACTCGATGGAACAGCGTCCTAGATGCAGTGCACAACCCCTCTCATGAGGTAAACATCGCTTTGGTTGGAAAGTACATCGATCTGCCAGATGCGTATCTTTCAGTTACTGAAGCACTTCGTGCGGGTGCTTTCGCAAGCAAGGCCAAACTCAACATCAAGTGGGTAGCCTCGGATCTTTGCGAGACCGAAGAAGGCGCCAAGGCAAACCTTGCCGACGTTGATGGAATTTGTGTCCCTGGAGGTTTTGGAGTTCGCGGAATCGAAGGCAAGCTTGGCGCCCTTAAGTTTGCTCGCGAAAATCAGATTCCTACTCTAGGTCTCTGCCTCGGTTTGCAGTGCATGGTTATCGAATACGCCAGAAATAAAGCAGGCTTGGCTGGTGCTTCCTCTTCTGAGTTCGACGAAAACGCAAAATACCCAGTTATTGCAACAATGGCCGAGCAGGTAGACATTCTGAAAGCTGGGGACCTGGGTGGGACCATGAGACTTGGCACCTATGACGCGAAATTAATCCCAGGTTCGATTGTCGCTTCTGTTTACGGAGGCACTGATGTCAACGAGCGCCATCGTCATCGATACGAGGTAAACAACCAGTATCGCGATCAAATTGGGGAAGCCGGTCTCGTGTTCTCTGGAACTAGCCCAGACGGTAACTTGGTCGAATTCGTCGAACTCCCTCGTGACGTTCACCCTTATTACGTAGCAACTCAGGCACACCCTGAATTCAAATCTCGCCCTACCAAAGCGCACCCACTCTTCCAGGGGCTCATCGATGCCGCGCTGGTTCGGCAAGAGTCTTCTCGGTTGTTCGAAGTGGCTGATGCCTAAAGTCTTTCTTCCCCGCGGGCTCGTTGCTAGGTGAACCATGGCAATTCAGCGAGAGATTGATTCTTATCTGAGACACCTCACAATTGAACGAGGTCTTTCCAAAAACACCTTGGCAGCTTATGGCCGAGATCTGGCCAGATACGAGCAATTTCTGGTGGAACGGGACATCAATTCGCCACAAGGTATCACCAAGCAAAACATTGCAGATTTCGGTGAACAACTCGTCTCGAAATATGGACTAACCGCTTCTTCTGTAGCCCGTGTTTTATCCGGGGTGAGGGGATTGCATAGATTTTGGTTGTTTGAGGCGATTACCGAAAATGATGTTTCTGCAACCGTTAGACCTCCAACACCGGCCAGGCGATTACCGAAGGCTATCTCCCTAGCAGATGTCGAGAAACTCCTTAACGCTTCCGGCCCAGAGCCTTCCGACGACGACGCCCTGACCGCAGCCCCGATTAGGGTGCGCGATCGCGCGCTGCTTGAACTCCTCTACGCCACCGGAGCTCGAGTAAGTGAGGTGGTGAATTTGGACCTAGATGATCTACTTGACCCGACCCTGCTCAGGCTATTCGGAAAAGGGGGGAAAGAGAGAATTGTTCCAGTGGGGTCTTACGCTCAACGGGCACTCGAGCGCTATTTAGTTCGGGTGCGCCCGAGCTTAGCGGCAGCCGGACGAGGGACTCCGGCGGTTTTCCTGAATCAAAGGGGAGGGCGGTTGTCTCGGCAAAGCGCTTGGCAGATAATCAGCGATGCCGCCGATGCCGCCGACTTACAGGGCCATATTTCTCCGCATACTTTGCGGCACTCTTTCGCAACGCATCTACTCGAAGGCGGCGCCGATGTTCGAGTGGTCCAGGAGCTGCTCGGGCACTCTTCCGTTGCTACAACGCAGATTTACACCTTGATTACCGTAGACGCCCTCCGAGAGATGTATTCGACGGCACATCCACGCGCTCGGCGGTAGGCTAGAGGGTAGATAAAGCCCAGAAAGGGGGACCGAATGGCAACTCCAAAGTCAACCGACAGCAGATTTCCTACCCCAAAACCTTTGACCAGCCACGGTCCTGCGCGCATCATTGCGATGTGCAACCAAAAGGGTGGGGTCGGTAAGACCACCACTTCGATCAACCTCGGCGCTTCCTTAGCAGAATACGGTCGCAAGGTTCTACTGGTCGACTTCGATCCACAGGGAGCGCTTTCGGCCGGACTAGGAATCGTTGCTCACGACGGCATCACCATTTTCAACCTCATGCAGGACGAAGATTTGAATCCGCGCGATGCGATTCGCAAAACGGCCATGCCTAATCTGGACGTGATTGCAGCCAATATCGACCTGTCCGCCGCAGAGATGAATTTGGTAAACGAATATGACCGGGAAAAGATCCTGAAGCGAATCCTTCGCAAAATTTCCGATGACTACGACGTTGTGATTATCGACTGTCAGCCTTCGCTCGGCCTGTTGACTGTGAATGCGCTAACCGCGGCTCACGGTGTGATGATTCCACTTGCTTGCGAGTTTTTCGCTCTTCGCGGTGTTGCCATTCTCGAAGGAATCATTAAGAAGGTTCAGGCGAGACTCAACGAGACCCTGGTCCTAGACGGCGTCTTGGCCACCATGTACGACTCACGCACTCACCACTCTCGCGAAGTCATGCAAATGCTTCATGATAAGTTCGGGGACGATGTTTTCAAGAGCGTCATTGCCAGAACCGTGAAATTCCCAGACGCAACTCGGGTTTCCGAGCCAATCAACAGCTACGCGCCAAACTCGGAAGCAGCCGAAGCGTATCGAACAGTGGCCAGAGAGCTAATCTCTCGTGGCGGCGCCCCTTAAGGACCAGCTGACCGAAACTAAGGGCGGTTTTGCGGTCAGCCTCGGCAATTTTGATGGTCCGTTCGATTTACTTTTGAGCCTGATTTCGAAGCACGAAGTAGACATTACCGAGGTTTCTCTCTCGAAAGTCACCGACGAATTCATTCAGTATTTGAAGCAACTTGATTCCGACCAGGAACTCGATCAGGCTTCCGAGTTCATCGTTATTGCTGCGACCCTCCTAGATTTGAAGATTGCTGGATTGTTACCTAAGGGTGAAGTGGTGGACGCCGAGGATGTAGCCCTTCTAGAGGCAAGAGACCTTCTTTTCGCGAGACTGCTTCAGTACAAGGCTTTCAAGGAAATCGCTTCTTGGTTCAACAATGCGTTCAATTTGGAAGGGTCTCGTCTACCTCGCGATGTGCGCATGGAAGAGCGATTCCGCGACCAAAAGCCAGAGCTCGTTTGGACTATTGCGCTTGGCGAGTTTGCCCAATTGGCAGAAGAAACTCTAACCCCGAATGAAATCCCGTCGGTTGGTCTGACTCACCTTCACGCGTCTAGAGTGAGTATCCGAGAGCAGGCGGCGGCGGTGGTCCAAATCCTTAGAGCGCAGAAAACCTCATCATTCTTCGAACTAATTCGAGAGGTTAAAGACCGCGCGATTGTGGTCGCACGTTTCCTTTCAATCTTGGAGCTGTATCGAATGAATGCCATTTCTTTCGAACAGGCAACCCCGCTCGGCGACCTGCAGCTTACCTGGCGTGCCGAATCCTTCAACGAAGAGCAACTAGCAGCACTTGGAGCCGACTATGACGACTAATCAGAACGAACAGCCTGTGGTTCAGGACGACCTTCATGGAGCGCTAGAGGCGATCCTGATGATTGCGGATGCGCCCATGTCGCTGGTCGCTCTAGCGACCGCACTAGAACAGCCGGTCAACCTGATTCGCGAAGCTGTGCTCGAACTTCAAGCGGATTACAACGGCAGCAATGGCGGCAGGGTGCGAGGCTTTGAACTTCGCGAAGTTGGTGGGGGCTGGCGTGTTTTTGTTCGCGCCGACTTCGACTGGGCGGTGAAAATGTTCGTTGCCAATGAGAACCCAACCAAACTCTCGCAAGCCGCGATGGAAACTTTGGCGGTCATTGCCTATAAGCAGCCAATTAGCCGAGGCCAGGTTGCTTCGATTCGTGCGGTAAACGTAGATTCCGTGGTGAAGACTCTGCTCAGTCGAGGTTTGATTACTGAGCTCTACACGGATTCCGAGACTGGAGCGGTGAATTTTGGAACCACCGACCTAATGTTGGAGTTGCTAGGAATTAATTCTCTTGACGAGCTGCCGCCGTTGAGTCCACACCTACCGGATGCGAACAGCAACTTTGACCTCTAACAACGAACCACAAAGACTTCAGAAAGCCCTAGCGGCTGCCGGCGTCGCTAGCCGACGGGCCTGCGAAGAGCTGATTGTGCAAGGACAGGTCAAGGTTAACGGCAAGCTCGTTACCGAACTGGGAACTCGCATCGATGTTGACAAGGACAAGGTCACCGTTCGCGGGGTTCCTGTGGTTTTCGATACCAACCGTATCTATCTCGCTCTAAATAAGCCGAAGGGCGTCATCAGTACGATGGCAGATGAAGAGGGTCGACCAGACCTAAACCAGTTTGTGCTCGATTATGATCGCGTTTTCAATGTCGGCCGACTAGACGGGGAGACCACCGGACTCTTGCTACTCACAAATGACGGTGAACTTGCCAACAAACTTTCTCATCCCAAATTTGGAGTCGAAAAGACTTATGTCGCTCTAATCCATGGAATCGCTACCGATGAAACCATCCACAAGTTACTGAGCGGGTTTGAACTCGAGGATGGGTTTATCAAAGCCGACCGAGCCAGGTTGGTTGACCAATCAAAGGGTCACACCCTAATCGAGATTGTTCTTCATTCCGGTCGAAACCGAATTGTTCGAAGAATGTTTGAGCACATCAACCTTCCGGTAGTTGACCTAGTACGCAAACAGTTCGGACCAATTCACCTCGGGGGGCTGAAACTTGGTCACACGAGGCAGTTGAGTAAACTTGAAATCGGTGAGTTGTTGAAATTTGCCGACGGGGTAAAGCCCAGAACACCAAGACCCCGAAACAAAAACGGGGCCGAGCCAAAGAAAAGACGATAGTCATGATGAGAGCCATCCGTGGAGCCATTCAGCTCGATGTCGATGAGCGCGAGCATCTACTCAAGTCAACTGCTGAACTTCTTTCCAAGATTCTGCACGCAAACGATATCGACAATTCGTCGATTATTTCCATCTTTTTTACCGCAACACCAGACATTCGAAGTGAATTCCCAGCGGTGGCGGCCAGGTCCTTAGGGCTTGGTGACGTGCCGTTGCTTTGCTTCGTTGAAATGGATGTTGAGGGGGCGCTACCCAGAACCATTCGCGTTCTGGTGAATGTGATGTCCGACAAGGCGAGAGCCGAAATTCAGCACATTTACCTTCGCGGTGCCACCGCGCTTCGTTTGGATTTGGCACAGTGACCATAGCTAGAACAAACGGCTTGGTACGAATAGTTGGTTCTGGTTTGCTAGGCACCAGCATCGGGCTTGCTCTCACCAAACTTGGCGTATCCGTTTCGCTGGAGGACGCTTCCCCGGCGACCGCGCGTTTGGCGGCTGACTATGGGGCTGGGTCGTTGGCCGAGCCTGGTGGGGCCCCTGACCTCGTCATTGTTTGCGTTCCACCCGACGTTACTGCTGCCGTGGTGAGCCAACAACTTCGAAACTACCCGAACGCTTTGGTGACTGACGTTGCCTCGGTCAAAGGATCAATTGTTCAAGAACTTCAATCAATCGGCGCTGATCTTTCTAGGTATCTGGGTTCGCACCCGATGGCCGGGCGAGAAAAAGGTGGCGCCAGTTCGGGGCGAGCGGATATCTTTGTCGGCCGCCCTTGGATTATCGCTAGCCACAGCCAGGGTTCGGCTTCTGCCTTGCAGGCAATAGAAGCCTTGGCGCTTGACCTTCAGGCGGTTCCAATTCAAATGTCGGCAGAGGAGCATGACCGAGCCGTTGCACTGGTATCGCACGCGCCTCAGCTTATTTCTTCATTGCTGGCGTCGCAACTAGTCGATGCCGATGGAGTTGAGTTGGCGGGCCAAGGATTGCGAGACACCGTAAGAATTGCCGCTAGTGACCCAAAATTGTGGGTTCAAATTATCGGAGCCAACGCTGGAGACATTTTAAAAGTGTTGAAACCCTTTCAAGAAGAACTCGGCAAGGTGATCGAGGCCCTGGCAGATGTTGATCAGCCAGGTTCACTTGCGACCATCGACCGGGCGCTAACTCTAGGGAATCGTGGAATTGAGAGGCTACCGGGAAAGCACGGTAGCCGCAGTACCCAGTTCGCCACATTGGTCGTCATGATTGACGACCAACCTGGTGAATTGGCTAGGCTCTTGAGAGAAGTTGGCGAGATCAACATCAATGTTGAAGATCTAAAGTTAGAGCACTCACCAGGTGCTCCGATAGGTTTGGTCGAGCTTCAGGTACTGCCAGCCAAGGGTGAAACTCTTCAGAATGAATTGACCAAGCGCGGTTGGAAATTCGCGTAATGGTTTTTCTAGTAGCTATTGACGGCCCGGCTGGGTCTGGAAAATCCAGCGTTTCCAAAGAAGTCGCTCGCCGCTTGGGATTTGGATACTTGGATACTGGGGCTGCTTATCGAGCCCTTTCGTGGGCGGTCGCCACTGGAAAATTACCTACTCCTGACTCATCCTTTTCTGACTTCGACTACGAGATTTCACTGGATCCCAATAATTTCTGGGTAAAGGCTTTCGGCATTGACGTAACCAGTGAAATTAGAGAACCGGCTATTGCCGAGAACGTTTCAAAAGTTGCCGGAATTCCAGCTGTTAGGGCGTTCATGAAGGAGCTCACCAGGCGTTTGGTTTCGGAAAGCGGATTAGCTGGGGTAGTGGTCGAAGGTCGCGATATCACCACGGTGGTAGCACCAGACGCTCCGGTTCGGTTACTCTTAACCGCAAGCGAAGAAGTGCGGCTTGAGCGAAGAGCTGGTGAATTATCGCCAGATCAGTTGGCCACACTGCGCAAGCAGGTTCTGGAACGAGACGCCTCCGACTCAAAGGTGGTGGATTTCATGAAACCAGCGGAAGGTGTCACTCTAGTGGACACCACCGAAATGAACTTTGAACAAACCGTTGAATCGGTTTTATCGATTATTAGGGAGCAACAGTAGCCATGAGCGAAGAATTCGATCAGGAGCTAAACCCGGCGTTCCTTGAAAAACTGGAATCAATCTCAGAAGACGAAGCAGAGCTTCGAGCAAAGAGCCTCAAGGCCGGGTTAGAAGACTATGACCTAGAGTCTGAAGACTTCGAAGTGCTGAACGCAGAACTCGATGGCGACTTCGTCGAAGAAGAGCTTGGCCCTAATCCGGTATTGGCTATTGTCGGTCGACCAAATGTTGGTAAATCAGCGCTGGTTAACAGAATTCTTGGACGTCGTGAGGCCGTTGTCGAGGACAAGCCTGGTGTTACGCGAGACCGCGTAAGTTACAAGGCCGAATGGAATGGCCGTAAATTTACCTTGGTCGACACCGGTGGCTGGGAGCCAAACGCTAGGGGTATCGACAAATCGGTGGCCGAACAGGCCGAAATAGCCATTGAGCTGGCCGACGCGGTGCTTTTCGTGGTGGATGCAACAGTTGGACCAACCTCAACAGATGAACGCGTGGTCAAGCTCCTGCGCGGTTCTGGTAAGCCAGTAATCCTTGCCGGAAACAAAATCGATGACGCGTTCCAGGAACCTGAAATCGCCGGCCTTTGGTCTCTCGGACTGGGCGAGCCGCTCCCGGTCTCTGCACTCCACGGTCGAGGCGTAGCAGATCTTTTAGATGCCGCACTAGCGGTTCTTCCGAAAATCTCCGGCGTTGCGCAAATGGAAGTTGGCGGACCTCGCCGTGTAGCCCTGATAGGTCGACCGAATGTTGGTAAGTCTTCACTCTTGAACAAAGCCGTTGGGTCCGAACGAGCGGTAGTCAACGAATTGGCCGGAACCACTCGCGATCCCATTGATGAACAGGTGACCATCGCCGGTCAGGTGTGGCGCTTTGTGGACACCGCGGGTATTCGCCGCAAAAAGCACCTCGCCCAAGGCGCCGACTTCTACGCATCCCTGAGAACGCTAGCCGCTTTAGAGCGTGCCGAAGTGGCGGTCGTGCTCTTCGACGTAACCCAACCAATTTCTGAAGCAGACATCCGAATTGTCGATATGGCTCTCGAGTCCGGTCGCGCACTAGTTCTAGCCTTCAACAAGTGGGACGAACTCGATGATGATAGACGACGCTATCTTGAGCGTGAAATCGAAACCCAGCTCGCCCACGTTGCCTGGGCTCCGAGAGTAAACATCTCAGCCAAAACCGGTCGCCACATTGAAAAGTTGGTTCCGGCACTAGAAGTGGCTCTCGACTCATGGGACACCAGAATTCACACCGGAAAGTTCAACGCCTTCTTGCAAGAACTTTCCATGGAATTCCCGCACCCAGTGCGCGGCGGGAAGCAACCTCGCATTCTGTTTGGCACGCAGGCAGCAGTGCGACCACCGAAATTCGTTCTTTTCACCACCGGGTTCCTGGATGAGGGCTATCGACGCTTCATTCAGAGACGCCTCCGCGAAACCTATGGTTTCGAGGGCTCTCCGATTGAAATCGGAATGCGTGTTCGTGAAAAGCGAAAGCGTTCCTAGAACGCAGCGGGCTGTAGCGCAGCTTGGTAGCGCACTTGTCTGGGGGACAAGGGGTCGCAGGTTCAAATCCTGTCAGTCCGACCAATCGATTCTCGAGAAAGGGATTTGCAATGTCTGAACAGTCGCTTTGGGCGCAACTGCGAACCATCCCGAACCTCCTGAGCGTGCTCAGGCTGGCATTAGTACCAGTTTTTCTATATCTAATTTTGACTGACCAACCATTAC
>JBIKJD010000069.1:0-5874 GCA_044361205.1 Rhodoluna sp. | reverse complement strand
TGCATTCCTGGTTCTCGCAGTTGCATCATTTACAGATTGGCTCGACGGCTACCTTGCTCGTCGTTTGAATCAGATCACAAGGTTGGGGGCACTTCTAGATCCGGCTGCCGACCGACTTTATATTTTTGCAACTCTAATTGGGTTGGCCGTCACAGGCTCGATTCCAATCTGGTTGCCGGTGGTCATCATTGGGCGTGATGCACTTTTGACTTTTACCATTCCGGTTTTGGCGTCGAGGAACTACGGGCCGCTTCCGGTTCATTTTGCAGGGAAGGCTGGCACGTTTGCGCTGCTTTACGCGTTTCCGTTGCTATTGCTCGCCGATTGGTGGACGGCGGCAAGTTTCGTGATATTGCCAATTGCTTGGGCCTTCGCAATCTGGGGGGTTGGGCTCTACTGGTACGCGGGTTACTTATACCTAAAGCAGGTTTTCACAATCGTGAAATCGACGCCAAAAAACTACGCTAAATTAGATGAATCATGAGTGATTCTGCCAACTTCGACAAGCGTAAAAGCGACGACGTAACGTCGACGCAACGCTTCGACGAAGACTTGGTTGAAGACCCAAATGCGGGTCTGGATGAAGAAGAGCTTGCGGCTATTGCAGCCCTACCAGAAGGATCGGCTCTACTGATTGTGAAGCGCGGTCAGATTGACGGCTCCCGCTTCCTGCTAGATGTCGACCTAACAGTTGCTGGGCGTCATCCAAATGCAGAGATCTTCCTGGACGACGTCACAGTCTCTCGAAAGCACGCCGAATTCCGCCGAACCCCACAAGGTTTCACAGTTACCGACCTGGGTTCACTCAACGGAACTTATTTGAATGGCAAAATTGTCGAGACCGGACTTTTGGTCGACGGTGACGAAGTGCAGGTAGGCAAATTCAAGCTTTCGTTCTATTCGGCATCTGCCGGTCGAGCGTAACCGTGGCAGCGCGTCCGTCCTCGATTTCTTCCGCGAGGTCATCAAAACTTTTTACAATCGGCCGAGTGCTATCGATTCTGGAATTGGATTTCCCCGAGTTGTCACCTTCGAAACTTCGCTTTCTCGAGGAACAGGGCTTGGTCACTCCTCAGCGAACCGAGTCTGGTTATCGCAAATTCACCGACGAGGACATCGATCGTCTTCGCGTGATTTTGGAGCTTCAGCGAGACCAGTACTTGCCATTGAAGGTCATTCGTCAGTACCTAGACGATCTGGACGCTGGTAAGACGCCAAAACTTCCAAACTCGACCGAACCAAAATCGCTCAGAGTTAAGCCTGGAAAGAAGTTTTCGGAGTTGGATCTGATTTCAGAAACAGGCATAACCCCGGCTTTGATTTCCGGGGCTCAGGAAGTGGGGCTTTTGGGTTCTGAACCATTTGCTGCCGCAGATGTTGCAATTGCCCGCTCGGTTGTGCAACTCCAGAGATTTGGAATTGCTCCAAGGCACTTGCGGGGTTTGAAGGCTGCAGCCGACCGAGAAATTGGAATCATTGAGGGTGTAGTTGCGCCCGTCTTGGCCAAGAATGAGACTGGTTCGAGGTCGCGAGCCGCCCACTTCGCGGCAGAAATTGAGAGCCAGTTTGCAACCATCCGGCACGAGATCGTGCAATCCGTAATATCCAAAATCGACTCGTAAATATCAATCGCGACACGCCGATGATATTAATTAACCTTGAAGTTGACACAAAAGGCACAAGAATTAAACCTAACGTTGAAGGTTAAGGAGGCCAGCATGTCAGATCAAGACACATTTGATTTCAATGACGACAATGACGACCTGCTTTTCACTGACGGTCTACCCACGAATGAGCCTGGACTGGGTTATCGCGGAACTTCGGCAGCTACCGCTGCAGGAATTAGCTACCGCCAGCTGGACTACTGGGACCGCACTGCCCTCGTTCAACCGTCGGTACGCGGAGCCACCGGCTCTGGAACTCAGAGACTTTATGCATTTCGTGACATCTTGGTTCTCAAGCTTGTAAAGCGATTGCTAGACACCGGAGTTTCACTCCAGCAGATTCGAATTGCCATCGACCAGCTGCGTAAGTCGGGAATCAACGATTTGGCGAAAACGACTTTGATGTCGGACGGCGTGAAGGTTTATCTCTGTAACAGCAATGAAGAGGTTATCGACTTGCTTGGGCGCGGTCAGGGCGTCTTCGGCATTGCGGTTGGTTTGGTGCTTCGTGAAGTCGAGGCCACTTTATCCACAATCACACCAAGTTCTCTAGAAGAACTTGACGATCTCTCGGCTCGTCGCCTAGCCAGAAAAGCTATTTAGTTTCTGCCTCCGGCGGTAAAACACCGAGAATCTCAGCGATTTCGTCTGTCGGTTCTTCTTTTTCAAGCTTCAAGACCTCATCAAGCGTTTGACCGCGCATCACGCGGTTTAGACGAAGGACTTTGCGACTGCTTTTGCCAAGGCGGCTCTGGGAAGGTTGTCCTAGCGAGAGTTGAACTCGCTCCAATACCCTGTCAAAAACTTGGGCGATCTCGATTGCCGATTCGCCAGGCCAGCCGTGAAT
The DNA here is from genome assembly GCA_044361205.1 of Rhodoluna sp. Classification (GTDB taxonomy): domain Bacteria; phylum Actinomycetota; class Actinomycetes; order Actinomycetales; family Microbacteriaceae; genus Rhodoluna. The sequence continues at coordinate 3,363 of JBIKJD010000069.1, read as the reverse complement.
TGGGCGACCGGCACCTTGAGCAGACTGAAGCACAGTACGTTCCTCAATAACCTGAGGAAGGATTTTATCGCCGTACTTCTCGCGAAGCTCGCCCACGCGGAAATCTCCTTCGGAAGACTGCGGTCTGAATCGATTGATTAAAATTCCAAGAGTTTCAAGTCGGCTAGTTAGACCTCGACGCAATTCGGCAAGAGCGTGCATGGTTCGATCGGCAGCGACCACGGAAAATAGGGATGGCTCGGAGACAATGATTACCCTGTCGCTCGCAACCCAGGCGGTTCTGGTTAGCCCATTTACCGAGGGAGGTGTGTCGATAATAACCAGGTCGTAGTCCTGTTCGACCTTGGCCAGCGCCACCTCGAGTCGCCAAATTTCATTTATTGTCGGAGCTGGAGAGTCGAGCGCCTGAGTTCTAGGGCTACCGACGAGAACATCTATCTTGCCAGTGTGGAGTTTATTCCAAGTGCTCGATACGATTGCCCTATGCACAATGTTGTGCCGGGGGCTTTCCAAGACGTCGGCCACGGTTTCTGAAAATTCCCCGATGGCGCCAAGCCCCGTGGTTGCATCACACTGCGGGTCGAGGTCGACTACTAGAGTGCGAAGACCCTGCGTGAAAGCAGCGGAAGCCAACCCTAAGGCAACCGTAGTCTTTCCAACGCCCCCCTTGAGGGAGCTAACGCTAAGAACATGCACTCTAATAGGCTACTCTCTAAATCAAGCCGTCAAAAATCCGATGTTCGCTCCAACGCACTCACGAGGTGACAATGTTTAAGAAGATTCTGGTTGCAAACCGAGGCGAAATTGCAATTCGCGCTTTTCGTGCCGCGTATGAACTTGGTGCCAGAACGGTAGCAGTCTTCCCGTATGAAGATAGAAACTCAAGCCACCGGCTAAAGGCCGACGAGGCCTATCAGATTGGCTCAGAAGGTCACCCGGTTCGGGCGTACTTGAACGTCGAGGAGATCATTAGGGTAGCCAAAGAGTCTGGTGCCGACGCTATCTATCCGGGCTACGGCTTCCTCTCCGAGAACCCAGACCTTGCCAGGGCGGCAGAAGCTAACGGCATCACCTTTATTGGCCCAACTGCCGATGTTCTAGAGATGGCCGGAAACAAGGTAAACGCAAAGGAATCTGCAATCGCAGCCGGGGTTCCGGTTTTGAAGTCATCTATCCAGTCGGCGAACGTCGAAGATTTGGTCGAAGCCGCCAAAGACTTCGTCTTCCCAGTCTTCGTTAAGGCTGTTGCCGGTGGTGGCGGTCGCGGAATGCGCAGGGTGGAAAGCCCCGACGAGCTTCCGGCAGCACTAGCTGAGGCGAGTCGAGAGGCAGAGAGTGCCTTCGGAGATCCCAGAGTATTCCTTGAGCAGGCAGTCTTGCGCCCAAGGCACATTGAGGTGCAAATTCTCGCTGATGGAAGCGGCAACGTGGTTCACCTGTTTGAGCGCGATTGTTCAATTCAGAGAAGAAACCAGAAAGTCGTAGAAATTGCTCCCGCTCCGCTCATCACGCAGGAACTAAGAGAACTTCTCTACCGCGATGCAGTTGCCTTTGCAACCAAGATCGGTTACCGAAATGCCGGTACTGTCGAGTTTCTAATCGACACCGTTGGTCCAAATGCTGGCAAACACGTGTTTATCGAGATGAACCCGAGGATTCAGGTTGAACACACGGTCACCGAAGAAATCACCGACATCGACTTGGTGCAGTCGCAGATGCGAATTGCTGCCGGTGAGTCACTTGCCGACCTAGGGCTTACGCAGAGTTCAATAACCATGCATGGATTCGCTATCCAGTGCCGAATCACCACCGAGAACCCTGCCCTGGGTTTCAAACCAGACTCGGGCAAGATCACGACCTATCGTTCGCCAGGTGGCGCCGGTATCCGACTGGACGGTGGCACGATCTCCGCCGGAAGCGAAGTTAGCCCTCACTTCGATTCACTACTCGTCAAATTGATTGCAAGGGGCAGAGATTTCCACTCCGCCGTTCTTCGAGCCCAAAGAGCGCTCGCGGAGTTCCGGATACGTGGAGTCTCCACCAACATTTCCTTTATGCAGGCTGTTTTGGCCGACGAGACTTTCGCTAGAGGTGAACTTTCGACTTCCTTCATTGACGAACGTCCTGAGTTGTTCACACAAATGCCTTCGCAAGACCGCGGAACCAAGATTCTGAGTTGGTTGGCAGATGTAACGGTGAACCAGCCCTATGGACCTAGAGGTTCCAAGGTGCCTCCAGTCGGCAAGCTCCCAAAAATTGACCTAGAAGTGCCTGCCCCAGCTGGTTCAAAACAGCGTTTGATGGAACTCGGTCCGGCGGCTTTTGCCAAGGCCTTGAGGGCTCAGCAATTCGTCGCCATAACTGACACAACTTTCAGGGATGCGCATCAGTCCCTTTTGGCAACGCGAGTGCGCAGCCGTGATTTGGTTCAGGTGGCACCTTATGTTTCTCGAATCACCCCGGAGCTGCTGTCGGTTGAGGCTTGGGGTGGTGCCACCTACGACGTGGCCCTCAGATTCCTTGGCGAAGATCCGTGGCAAAGACTTGTAGCTTTGCGAGCAGCAATGCCAAACATTTGCATCCAAATGTTGCTACGAGGCAGAAACACAGTTGGCTACACACCATATCCAACCGAGGTAACCGAGGCGTTTGTTGCCGAGGCGGCTTCCAGTGGCGTGGATATTTTTAGGATCTTTGACGCGCTCAACGATGTTGACCAGATGAAACCTGCAATCGCAGCCGTTTTGGCAACAAAAACGGCTGTTGCCGAAGTTGCGCTTTGTTATTCGGGTGATCTCCTGAACCCTAACGAAACTCTCTACACAATTGATTACTATCTAGCGCTGGCCGATGAAATCGTCGCAGCGGGCGCACACGTCTTAGCGATTAAGGACATGGCAGGGTTGTTGAGACCGGGTGCGGCTAGGAAGCTAGTGAAGGCTCTAAGAGAGCGCTTTGACCTTCCAGTGCATTTGCACACTCATGACACCGCGGGAGGGCAGTTGGCGACTCTGATGGCCGCCATAGAAGAGGGCGTAGACGCCGTGGATGTCGCTTCGGCGCCAATGGCTGGAACGACTAGTCAACCTTCGGCCTCGGCGCTGGTGGCGGCTCTTGAACACACCGACCGCGACAGCGGAATTTCGCTGGAAGCAATTACAGCGCTCGAACCATATTGGGAATCGGTAAGACGAATCTACGCCCCATTCGAATCTGGCCTGCCAGGGCCAACCGGGCGCGTTTATAAGCACGAGATTCCCGGGGGACAGCTTTCTAACCTCCGCCAGCAGGCAATCGCTTTGGGTGTTGGCGACCAGTTTGAACGGGTCGAAGATATGTATGCGGCAGCGAATGAGATCCTCG
>JBIKJD010000068.1:0-5877 GCA_044361205.1 Rhodoluna sp. | reverse complement strand
ACAAACTTTGGATTGCCTTCTTCTCTGGTTGATAACTCAAGATAAAAGTCAGTCAATCCGTAGTCACGAAGTAAACCTAGAACGAACCCAATCACGTCGGTAAGTTCTTGCTCCATGTTCTCTTGCGTAACAAATAGGTGGGCGTCGTCCTGAGTTAATCCGCGAACACGGGTTAGGCCGTGGACGACACCGCTCTTTTCGTATCGGTAGACCGTTCCGAACTCAAACATTCGCAATGGGAGGTCTCGGTAAGAGCGGGTTTGGCTCTTATAAATAAGAATGTGGAAGGGGCAGTTCATCGGCTTCAGGTAGTAGTCCTGGCCCTGCTTTCGAACGACACCATTCTCGTCAACTTCCTCGTCCAACTTCATTGGAGGGAACATGCCATCGGCGTACCAACCCAAGTGACCGGAAATCTCAAACAGGTTCGACTTTGTTATGTGAGGCGAATAAACAAAGTCATAGCCGTTTTCTTCATGACGTTTACGACTGTAATCCTCCATAACGCGGCGAATGATTCCTCCCTTAGGGTGGAACACGGCAAGTCCGGAACCGATTTCCTCGGGGAAGGAGAAGAGGTCTAGTTCGGCGCCGATTCTGCGGTGGTCGCGCCTAGCCGCTTCCTCAAGTCTTTCCTGGTGGGAACGCAGTTCGTCCTTAGTTGGCCAAGCAGTTCCATAGATTCGCTGTAGTTGCTTGTTCGCCTCGTTACCACGCCAATAGGCGGCGGCAGAGCGAACAAGAGCGTAGGCGTTGCCGATCATCCTGGTGTTAGGTAAGTGCGGGCCGCGACAAAGATCTTTCCAGACGGTAGTGCCGGACTGTGGATCGATGTTGTCATAAATCGTTAGCTCGCCAGCACCCACCTCTGCAGATCCTTCGCCAACGGCGTCTGCGTTGCCTTTGAGACCAATAAGTTCCAACTTGTAAGGCTCTTTGGCGAGCTCAGAACGCGCAGCATCATCGTTGGTAACGCGTCGAACAAAGCGTTGACCAGACCGAATTATGCGGTCCATTTCCTTTTCAAGCTTCTTCAAATCTTCTGGAGTGAAGGGAACCTCTACATCGAAGTCGTAGTAGAAACCATCCTTAATTGGAGGCCCAATACCCAGCTTCGCCTCTGGATTTACATTCTGAACAGCTTGAGCTAGAACGTGGGCGGCCGAGTGACGAAGGATGTTTAACCCATCAGGAGAAGAGATTTCTACTGATTCAACTAGATCGCCCAGTGCAACAACGTGTGCCAAGTCTTTCAGCTCACCATTCACTCGCATGGCTACAACGGTCTTTGAGCTAAAAAGTGTGAAGCCCGTTGCGACGCCAACCATTTCGGTCGAAACGCCATCAACAGTTATCTTCGAATCACTCATTTGACCATTCTAACTAGCCAACATTTAGGTATGCCTTACCGAGGAAACGTGAATGTTTGAGGTTAAGTTGACGCATGGTCAAAAAAACTAAATCAGCGTTCGAAATTGAAGGCGAAATAATTGGCGCTGAAGAGTTTCAGAAAACCGCAATGGCACAGAAACTTAACTGGCTCAGGGCAGGTGTCCTCGGTGCGAATGATGGAATTGTATCCACAGCTGGTCTGATTTTCGGTGTTGCTGGAGCGGGCGCCGATCAAAACGCCATCTTCGTTGCCGGAGTTGCAGCACTCGTCGCGGGTTCTATCTCAATGGCAGGCGGCGAATACACGTCAGTTAGTGCTCAGAAGGACTCGGAATTAGCTGCCATAGCCAAGGAGCGACAAGAATTAAAAGACAGCCCAGAAGTGGAGCTGCGTGAGCTTGCCTGGTTCTACGAACAAAAAGGTATGAGCCCTAAATTAGCTAAGGCAGTTGCGGCGGAGTTGACGGAAAGCGATGCCCTAAAGGCTCATGCTGAAGCAGAACTTGGAATCTCGCACGAAGACCACGTTAGCCCGACAGCAGCCGCTCTCTCTTCTTTTGTAGCTTTTGCTGGCGGTTCACTTCTACCTCTGCTTACCGCCACCGCTACTCCTTGGGAATCCCTGCGAATCCCATTCACTATTGCGGCCGTAATCCTTAGCCTCGCACTCACTGGTTTTGTTGCGGCGAAAATCGGTGGAGCTAAGTCTGGCCGAGCAATTCTCCGAAACGTGTCCGTTTCTCTCCTGACCATGGGCGTAACTTATGGAATCGGAATGTTAGTGGGCGGCAATCTGCCACATTAGTCAGCAACAACTAAACTGAAACCCGTGACCAAAGAAAACAATTACGACGTCGTATTAATTGGCGGTGGCATAATGAGTGCCACCCTTGGCACTTTGCTAAAACAATTGAACCCAAAGTTTCGAATCGCCCTCTACGAAAGACTGGAATACGTAGCCCTCGAGAGCTCTAATCCTTGGAATAACGCTGGCACCGGTCACGCAGCGCTTTGCGAGCTGAACTACATGCCCGACAGCAAGGACGGCTCTCTCCCAGACCCGGCTAAAGCGATTTCTATCAACGAACAGTTCCAGCTTTCTCGTCAATTCTGGGCCTACCTGGTCGAGGCCGGAATACTTGGCGACCCAGACACTTTCATTCACTCCTCTCCTCACATGACTTTCGTCACCGGAGACAAGGATGTCGACTACTTAAAGCGACGATTCGAGTCGCTCAAAAACCAGCCTCTATTTCATGGCCTCGAGTTCAGCACGGATCACAAACAAATCGAAAAATGGACTCCACTAATCACCAAAGGCCGAGACTCAAACCAGCTAATCGCCGCTACCAGAATTGAATCTGGAACCGATGTTGACTTTGGCGCAATCACAAACCAATTGATCGATCACCTTAGAAGGAGTGGCGTCGAGGTTAGCACCGCAACCGAGGTCAAAGGTCTAAAAAGAACCAATGACGGTTGGCGTGTGAAGCACACTGCCGGATCTGTTACAGCAAAATTTGTTTTCGTTGGTGCTGGCGGATGGGCACTCAAGATGCTGCAAAAATCAGGCATCAAGGAGGCTAAGGGCTACGGAACCTTCCCTGTTTCTGGAGCGTTCCTCAGAACCACCAACAAGAACGTCGTGAGCCAACACCAAGCAAAGGTTTACAGCCAAGCTGCCGTTGGCGCTCCCCCGATGTCTGTTCCACACCTTGACACACGAGTTGTTAATGGCGAGACCAGTTTACTGTTTGGTCCTTACGCGGGACTCAACTTCAAGTTCCTCAAGTTCGGCTCAATCTTTGACCTCCCGCTATCGGTAAGACTCGGCAACATCATCCCCTACTTATCCGTAGCGGTCAGCAACCTAGGGCTCATCAAGTACCTAATCACTGAAGTCACCAAGAGTAAAAAGAAGAAATTCCAATCCCTAAAAGACTTCGTTCCAAATGCAAAAAAAGAAGACTGGGAACTGATTGTGGCCGGCCAACGTGCTCAAGTAATCAAAAAGGACGCTAAGAAAGGTGGAATTCTCCAGTTTGGTACCGAAGTCGTGGCATCCGCGGATGGTTCAATTGCTGGCTTACTAGGTGCTTCCCCTGGGGCATCGACGGGCGTCTACATCATGATTGAAGTCATGAAGAAGGCCTACCCGAAGGAGTTCAAGACTTGGGAAGCCTCATTGAAGAAGATGATCCCTTCCTATGGCACCGAACTCAATAAGGATTCAAAAACCGCCAGGACCAACCTCGCTCAAACAGCCAAGATCCTAAAACTCAAGGCGTAGTTCAAAAAAAAACCCCCGACGTAGTCGGGAGTTTTATCGTGGTCGTAACTGGGATCGAACCAGTGACCCCTTCCATGTCAAGGAAGTGCGCTACCGCTGCGCCATACGACCGGGTCTTGTTGCTTGAGGTGGAGACGGGATTTGAACCCGTGGTTTTACAGCTTTGCAGGCTGCTGCTTTGGGCCGCTCAGCCACTCCACCGTGTTACAGCAGCTGCTGTGAGCGGATGACGAGATTCGAACTCGCGACCCCAACCTTGGCAAGGTTGTGCTCTACCAACTGAGCCACATCCGCATGTTACGTAGCTACGCAACTCCAAAATGCTAACCCATTAGACCCTGATTTGCAAACACCGAGGATGTGCAGAAGGGCACAATCCGCTCTTAAAGACCTTGCCCTTTTTCTCATTTCTAGCCGCGATCGCGGGCGAAAGCGTAGGCGTCTTCTCCGTGAACCACATTGTCGATGCCGGCGATTTCGTCCTCAGCTTTGACTCGGAATCCAATGGTTTTTTCAATTGCGTAGCCAATAATTAGCGAGAGAACGAAGCTGTAGACCAGTACCGAAACGGCTCCAACCGCCTGGGCAATTAGTTGATCCCAACCGTAGCCAAACGCTGCTCCGACACCAGTTCCAAAGAAGCCGATGAATAAGGTGCCAACGAGACCGCCCACGAGGTGAATGCCGACGACATCGAGTGAGTCATCAAATCCGAACTTGAACTTTAGGTCAATTGCAAGAGCTGAGAGAACACCGGCGATGACACCGAGGACTATCGCCCAGAGCGGTGTGAGGCTAGCACATGCGGGTGTGATGGCAACCAGACCGGACACAGCTCCTGAAGCTGCGCCAATGGAAGTGGCTTTGCCATGTCTTAGCTTCTCGACGATGATCCAACCGAGCATTGCAGCGGAAGGGGCGGCGAGGGTGTTAATGAAAGCCAGTGCTGCGATTCCATCCGCAGCCACTTGGGAACCGGCATTGAATCCGAACCAGCCAAACCAAAGTAGTGCGGTGCCAAGCAGGGTCAGTGGAACGTTGTGGGGTTGCATGATTCCCTTGCTGAAGCCGAAACGCTTGCCAAGAACTATTGCTAGGGCTAAGCCAGCCGCCCCAGCGTTGATGTGAACGGCTGTTCCGCCAGCAAAATCGATTGCTCCTAGTTCGTACACAATCCAGCCGCCGTCTGTGACCACACCATCTTCGATTGTGAAATTGAAAACCCAGTTCGCGACTGGGAAGTACACTATGGTTGCCCAGATTCCGGCGAAGACCATCCAGGCACCGAACTTGGCGCGATCGGCGATTGCTCCGCTGATAAGCGCTACAGCAATAATTGCGAAGGTTGCTTGGAACGCAACAAAGGCCATGGATGGATAGGAGCCAGAGGGGGCCGCTAGATCTGCGACTTGGGCGCCGAGCCCAATGAAACTCAAATCTATTCCAAACCATCCATCGATTCCAACGAAGCTGTCGCTGCCAGCGTTGGCGAAGGCAATTGCGTAACCGTAGATAACCCAAAGAACACCTACCAAACCAAGAGAACCGAAACTGAGCATCATCATGCTGACCACGCTCTTGGCCTTGACCATCCCTCCATAGAAAAAGGCCAAGCCCGGTGTCATTAGTAAAACGAATGCCGCACTGAACAAAACAAATGCTGTGTTTCCCTGATCCATGATTACCTCGCGTTCTAGATTTTGAAGGCACGCAACGATGGGTGCATGGCTCTAGTCAATCGAGTTAAGGTTTCGGGAAGTTACGCAATCTTGTTTCGTGTTTGTAAAACTTATGAGGTAAGGGCACCCAAACGTGAAACCGCGCGGAGATATTTCTTGCGGTAACCACCTTCAAGAAAATGCTCTGGAAAAATGTCGGTTAGCGGAGTTCCGTTGGCGCGAATTTGAACCTGAAGTTCGTAGGCTCGGTCGACGAAGCTAACGAATCTGAGGGCGTCGTTTTGGTCTGTGAGGATTGAGACATCGGAAATTGCCAGGTTCTCATAACCGGTCAATAGCTTTCCGTAAAGCGCAGGATGCACTTGGCTCAACTTTGTTAGCAAATCGTTGAATCGCACCACTGCCGTGCTGGGTTGAACCCAACTTTGCAGTTCATTAGCGGTAAGGCTGGTGGACTTGGCCTCGGTTGGGCGATGCCGAAAGTCTTCGCCGTCTACCCTCAGCATTAGGAACTGT